>JBBDXV010000212.1:0-13676 GCA_040902165.1 Pseudohongiellaceae bacterium | reverse complement strand
GTGGCGAGAAAACTGGACATCACATTCACCTGCTGGAACACGCCGGCCGGGCTGGGATTGTTATAGGGGACGATGTCGTACTGATTGGCATTGGCGATAATCTGAACCCAGCCGATCAATGCCTCGATCATTACTGCGCCGAGCACCATGAACAGAAACAGGCTACGTTCCTTGCCCGAGAAATCGAATTGCTGCAGCGACCAGAACAGCAGCAGCCCGGCGACCAGACCGAGGAACCGGTCGGAAACCATCGCCGGGTCAGAATTGTTATAGAGGAAAGGAACAAACAGCAGGATAACGCAGAGCAGCAGCTTTAGTGAAAGTGGTGAGTAAACGAGTATCCCGCTGCGTGCAACCTGCAACAGACCAAAACCGATAATGAAGGAGAGCGGAATCCAGCCGGCTGCATTGAGCGGCAGCTCCAGGCCAACTCCGGCTACATTGGCCTGGGTATAGTGGATCGCCAGCAGAAAAAAAAAGACAGGGAGACAAAAAATGCTTTTTTCATCGGGAAGCGCAATCGATCTCCGTTTTATACAAAAAAGAAACCCCGGGAATACCGGGGCTTTCTGTCCAACTCCAATTTAAGTCACTAGATTCCGGTAGTATCCAGGGTTACATCACCATTGGCGGAGTTAAAGGTAATCACTGGCGAGCTAAACGTTACACCACGTGCCGTATAGATGTAATAACAGGTGGTACCGCTGGCCGCGACAGCAAAAGTACTACCAAATGTCGGGGCTACCGCCAACGCGTTACTGGTGGTAGAGCCAAGAGCAAGAGTAGGTCGACCAGCCTGCAACAGGTTGGTCCAGATCTTAGAGCAGCTGTCGAGATTGCCGCCGGAAGTGGTCGTTGCTGTGGCACCAACCAGAGGATAGCCGGTCGAGTTTACCGGTTGGCTATTGAATTCAGTGATGGCAGTTCCTGAATTTGGTTCCCCATCGGCGGTCCACTGTGCACGGAACAGCGCTACGCCGGTGGAAAGGCCACCGAAGACGCCCCGTACTGCCGCATTGTGGGCATCATCTGTCACATCGATAAACCGGGGCAACGCGGTCGCGCTCAATATGCCCAGCAACAGAATTACTACGATCAACTCGATAATGGTAAAACCGGCATTGGCAGCTTTACCGATATTGAGTCCTGACATGCTTGCGCTTTTCATAGTTCACACCTGTATGGTTCAAAATTAATAGTTGTCCCTGTAATAGGCAGCGTACACAAAACCTTGTAAATCATTAACGGCTCGTACTGCAGTTTCTTAATAAAAAACTTGAGCTGACCCAATTGTTCTTTGGTTGACGAATTCTTCTCTTATTCTCGGCATCTGTAAAATCGAACTTGACCAAATCATCCCTTTTTGTCCCGAGAATTGTGGAATTTGACCGGTTATTCCGCTGCCAGAACGCTCACAGCTCAGACAATGTGATTTGGATCACACGGCTTCGATCTCTACCCCTGTGCCTGATACGCGCTGTAATCCTCGATAAAAGTCGGTGCTGACCCCCAAACATAAGGGGTAACCGGCCTGAGCAACATGCCAGCCAGGGTCCTTCTTATAGTTGTGTCAATCTGGTCTTTCGTTGCGTCCGTTACTTCCGTTATTTCTGTTGATTCAGGTACTTCTACCGGCAGGCCGGTCACACTATCCCGGTAACGATATTCGATTTCTATCTTGAAACGCAGTTCATTGGTGGGGATCTGAACCCCCTGCTGCATTACAAACACGTCGTCCGCATCGTTGATAAGGTAGACCAGTTCATTGGTCGACTGGTCGAAATACCAGGACCGTCTGGGCAGTCCCGAGGCGTCCGGCAAATAAAATGCACCGAGATAGTTGCTGGGTGTCTCCAGCAGAAAATCCATCGGATTGGCGGATTCATATCTGGCGATCACCTCACGGTTGGAGGCCAGCATGGCCATCATCAACTCAAGATTGACGGCCGCCTGAATCTGCGAGGACACCGCCAGAAAATTTGCCCGTTCCGCCTCACCGGGAAATTCAGCGAACCTGTTGGCAGCTGCCGAATAAATGATTGCTACACAGATAATAAAGACGATCAGCTCAAACAGCGAGAACCCGGCGTTCCTCGAAAAAGGAAAGCCGGTATTCCTGTATTTGTTGCTTCTGCTTATCGTCACCAACACAGGGCTCGCCTCAGCTCTTGCAGCAATCTAGCGTATCTGGGTATTAAGATCCCAGATTGGCAGGAACACGCCGAGTGCCAGTATCAATACCAGACCGGCGATCATTACAATCAGAATCGGTTCGATGGCATCGCTGAGCTGCTTCAGGTCATACTCCACTTCCGCATCGTAGAAATCAGCCACCTCTTCCATCAGCTCATCGACCGTGCCGGTTTCTTCACCTACGGCAATCATCTGTAACACAATGGGAGAAAACATATCGCTGTTGACAGCAGTGCGATAAAGCGATTCGCCGCGTTCAACGTTTTCCCGCATACGAAAGATAGTACGCTTGACGTATTCATTGCCGACCGCACCGGCAACCACGGTGAGACCCTGTACTACCGGAACGCCAGCCCGCATCACCATCGAAAAGGTTCGGGCAAACCTGCCCAGCGCCACTCTTTCCAGTACGTTACCGGCCAGCGGAATTTTGAGTTTCCTGCGATCCCAATTATAGCGCCCGGGTTGAGTACCTACATACGACTTGAAAGCCAGGAAAGAAACTGCAACCGAGCCAATCAACAGCGGCCAGTAATTAATGACAAAATCCGAGGTCCTGATCAGGGCCACGGTCTGCCAGGGCAGGTCGGCACCGAGCCGGTCAAATACCGAGGAAAATACCGGAATGACAAAGACGGTAATGACTGCCAATGCTGCAGCCAGCGCAGACATCACAAAAATCGGATAGCGGGTCGCGGACTTGACCTGTTTTCTGGTTTGCTTCTCGAGTGCAAGGTATTTATTGATTTCCTTGAACGCGGCATCCAGGCGACCGGTATTCTCACCCACATGCACAAGGCTCAGCACCAGATTGGAAAACACCTTGGGATGTCGGCCAAGAGAGGTGGCCAGGGCGGTACCACCTTCCAGACTGGCTACCACATCCAGCAGTATGCGTTTGAATACCGGATTGGAAATGGAAGCGGCCAGACCACTGATTGCACGATCCAGCGGCAAACCAGCCTTGGTCAGGCTGTACATCTGGCGTGAGAATATAATAAGTTCATCTATGGTTACTTTACGCCCTGCCAGCCAGGAATTGATGTTGTCTACCAGACTGACTTTTTCAGCAGTACCGCCACGCAGGGTCGGGCTTGTTTTCGAATCCGGTGATTTTTTGGCCTTTCTCAATTCCTTGATATCAATCGGGGTGACACTCTCGCCAAACAATATCGAGGCGACATCCTCGGGTGTCATCGCCTCCAGGGTGCCGGTGACCAGCGCACCGGCTTGATTTCGACCGCTATATTCGAATTTGGCCATCTAGGCGATTTCCATGAAGTCAGCGGACTCATCGACCTGCTCTGCTACGCGAAACACTTCTTCCAGACTGGTAATTCCCTTCGCTGCATCGGCCAGCGCACTGATAACCAGCGGCTGATATCCAGGTGTCTTTCTGGCTATTCTGACAAAATCAGCTGAATTTTCCCGACGAAGCGCATCAGCCAGTTCGTCATTGATCACCAGCAATTCAAAGACTCCTATGCGCCCGCGGTAGCCACTGTTATTGCAACGGTGGCAGCCGACCGCTTTTTTCAGTTGCATCGCCCTGGCCTGACCGCTACCCAGGATATTGGTGATCCATGCCAGTTCCTTGGGATCAGGAGAATGGTCTTCATAGCAGTTGTCACATAATCTTCTTATCAGTCGCTGTGCTACCACTGCGCGCAATGCGGTAGCGGCCAGAAATCCCTCAGCGCCCATATCCACCAGGCGCATCGCGCTGGACACCGCATCATTGGTGTGCAGGGTTGAGAGCACCATATGGCCGGTCATCGCAGCACGCAAGGCGATCTCGGCTGTCTCGGTATCGCGTATTTCACCTACCAGCAATATGTCAGGATCCTGGCGCAAGGCCGATCGCAACACGCGCGCAAAGGTGAGATCTATCTTGGGGTTGACCTGCACTTGATTGATCCGATGCAGGCGATACTCCACCGGATCTTCCACCGTGATGATCTTTACGCCGATTTCATTCAGCTCCTGCAAGGCCCCATACAGGGTGGTTGTTTTACCACTGCCGGTCGGGCCGGTGACCAGAATCAACCCATGGGGCATGTGAATCAGTTTGCGAAATCGCGCCAGCATATCCTTCGGCATGCCGACTTCTTCCAGGTCAGTCACGCCACCGGTTTGATCCAGCAAACGCATTACCACCGATTCTCCATATTCGATCGGCATGGTCGAAAGTCGCACATCCAGCTTTCGTCCCTTGACCTTCAGACTGAAGCGGCCGTCCTGGGGAAGTCTTTTCTCGGAGATATCCAGACCGGCCATCAGTTTCAGTCTGAGCACCAGTGCTGGCGCAATGCGCCGTTCTTTCATCACCTGTTCCTGCAATATACCGTCGATACGTTGACGGATACGCAACACATTCTCATCCGGCTCTATATGAACATCCGATGCACGAACCTGCACTGCGTCCTCGAAGACCGATTGCAGCAATTTGACTACGGGTGCATCGCTGTCTTCGGCGTCAGGCGCCAGTGACGCCAGATCGAACTCACTGTCGGTAAGTTCCTCATCAAGTTCTTCGGCGAAATTGGCAATGTCCTCGGTTCTGCGATAGACAAGATCGAGCGTGTTCAGCAGTTCACTTTCTCTTACTACTGCCAGCTGAACGGGTTCATGCAGTATGCGTTCGATCTCATCGAAAGCAAAAATATCCATTGGATCTGCCATGCCGACCAGCAGGTGGTTGTCTTTTTCAGAAAGGACAATAGCACGATAGCGACGGGCGTAATTCTCCGGCAGCCGATGAATCAGGCTGAGGTCAAAATTATAGCGACGCAGATTTACGAAGGGAATATGCAGCTGTTGTGACAGAAAACTGAGCAACTGATCTTCATCTACAAGGCCCATTTCCACCAGCAGCTTGCCTATTCGTTGACCGGTTTCTTTCTGCTTTTCCAGCGCAACATGCAATTCGTCTTCAGTGACAATGCCATCCTTTAACAGCAATTCACCGATGCGAATCTTTTGATTTACAAGTGCCATTTTATTGCCTTAATTCGGTTATCCTGTGCTGGCTTCGCTGGCGTAACGCACTGCTCAGTTTGGTTGACTGCAAGGCCTGGGTATAGGCCTGAATGGCAGAGCTCTCATCATTCAGTCCATCATAGGCAGCAGCAATGCCATACCACCACTTACCTTCATTATTGTTCTGACGAATCAAATTGGTATAGGTATTGACCGCATTGGCGTAATCCCGGCCAGCAAGTTGCGCCGTTGCCAGCAAATCATGATACTCAAGATCTTCAGTCAGGAACGGTGCACGGTTTATCAACAGCGCAGCAGCCTGCGTATATTGATTGTCCGCCATCAGCAATCGCGCTTTTACTTTTTTGTATCCTGGTCGATTCGGTGCGATTGACAGGCCCTCGTCCGTTATTAGATTCGCCTCTGCAAGCACTCCCTGACTGATCAGGAGTTTTGCATAAGTCTCGCGCGACTGATGAGCATCGCCGTTTGCCTGCAGATAATCCGACAGCATCATAAACGCCGCACTGATCTGATTGCTGTTGAAAAGTGCCAGCGCATTTTGTACGTTCCGGGTATCTCTTTCCTGCGCAGTCGGTTGCGTAGTGTTTCTGACTATTGCCGATCCGGCACCTGTTGCAGGAGCCGTGGTTGCCGCTGACACAGCGCGGGAATCATTACTGTTTGTCAGCGCCAGATTCTGCGTTGCAAGCGTATCCGTCGGCTCGACCCGCCGGGTTTCAATTGCCGGTGCGGGAACCGGCTCAGTCAGTGGTGTTTCGACCACAGGCGGACGGGTGGAAACAGATAGCGCCTGCGGCTCATTTACAGAGAGAGCCTGCGGCTCGTTTACAGAGAGTGCCGTTGCCTCGTTTACGGCAACTTCTGTCGCTACGTGACTAACTGCATCGGTAGTCGCAATAACTGATTCTGATGAAATACCTGAAGTCGTTACCGGCGCAGGAATTTCTTCGGACTCCAATGCGATATCGCGCTGGCTTTGTTCCATTGCCAGTGCGTTTCCAACCGGTGCCTGTGACAGCAGTTCGGGACGGCGGTTGATCGTTTCAGTGACTGCACCCTGGCCGGCTATCTGGAAATAATAGAGGGCGCTTGATACTGCCAGCACAGACGCAACAAGTGCCAAAACCATCAGCAGTCTGAAATTCTGACTTTCACGCGCATCCGAGACCGGGGTCAAGGACACCGTCGCAGGTGAGGCGGCATTGCCTTTTCTGCGCTGATCCAGATCGCGCAGCATGTTATTAACCAGACTCATAAATAATATCTACCCAGATAAAAGATCAATGCCGCGCCGACCAGGATTCCGGTAATGGCTATCAGGGCGGGCTTATAGTTAAACGCCGGAATAACCACACCTTCCGTATCCTCTGCAGCACTCCTGACATGCGTAACCTGGATATTTCGCTCGCCTCTGCCAAATGCTGCCAGCATGGCCTTGTGACAAAGGATATTGATTACCCGCGGAATCCCTTCACTGGTTTTGTATAACAGGTCCAGTGCCCGTTTGGAAAACAGAAACGGGCCATTGTACCCGGCAGTGGCAAGTCGATGTTGCACATAGCGTTCGACCCCCTCCCGGTCGAGCGCTTCGATTTGAAATGAAAAGGTAATGCGCTGCAGCAATTGACGCATTGATGATTGTCTCAGAATCACGTCAAGTTCCGGCTGCCCGAAGAGTACTACCTGAAACAACTTGGTTTGTTCAGTCTCGATATTGGTAAGCAGACGCAGCGCTTCCATGGTCTGTTCCGGCATCGCATGGGCTTCGTCGATAAACAGTACTACCTGTTTTTTGTCTGCCGACAGATCGACAAGGCGTTTGGTTATGACCTTCAACAGACTGTGATGACCAATATCCTGATCGACATTGATATTCAATTCCTCGGCGAAAGCAAGGAACAGTCCTTTCGGGCTCAGCACCGGGTTCGGTATGTAGGCGGTAATATAGTGATCCTTGTCTTCCTCAAGTGTATTGAGCACCTTGCGGCATAACATCGTCTTCCCGGTTCCGACTTCGCCGACTATCTTGATAAATCCTTCAACATTGGCGAGCGACACCATCAACAGGTTATAGGCTTTGTGATAGCTCGCCATGTTGAGGAAGAACTGGGTGTTGGGTGTCAGGGAAAATGGAAGTTCCCGCAAGCCAAAATGTTCAAGATACATAAGTCGAAACCCAATTACTGGTTCAAAAACGGATCAATGCTGCGGTTAATGTCGCGAAACCGTTCGTTGCTTTCAATTATCAATGCCCGGTCACTGGCCGAGTTGGCGATGATGGGCTTGAGCAGAATGATAAATTCGCTCTTGACCGTCTCACGCTGGCGCTGTTCCAGTGCCACGCCCAGTAACGGAACCCGATCAGCGCCGGGTAAACCCGCGGCTTCGTTGGTGCTGCGCTCATAAGCCAGACCGCCGAGCACGATGATCTTGCCGTTTTCGGCCTTGATTATACTGTCGATCTCACGGATAGAACTTCTGGGCAATGGCGCCAGTGTACCGCCGACCGATTTGGGCTGCTCTATCACTGTTGTGATGGTCGGATGCACGTGCAGGGTGATTTCACCATTGGCACTGATCTGCGGTGTAATGTCCATCGAGATACCGGAAAAAAATGATTGTAGGTCATTCTGGGAAGCCGTCGTTGTCGAGGTGCCGCCGGTAACCACGGTGGATCCGATACCAGTCTGGAAAAATTCCTGATCGCCATCCTGGAACACTGCCTTCTGGTTGTTCAGTGTGCGCAGATTGGGGCTGGAAATCACCTGGGTCGTACCGCGCCGCTGCAGCAGCCGGAAAACCGCTTCAAAATCAGTGAAATTGGTACTGAAAGTGACCGGGGTGGAATTTGCGTCCAAATCATTGGTAAAAGCACTGATGCGCGCGCGCAGATCATTCGTACTGCCGGTATCCAGTTCGGCCGGGCCAAACGTATCAAAATCGATGGCGGACTGATAACCCTTGTTCAATACGACTTCGAGAAACTGAATCTGAATTACCACTTCCCGACGCAGGGTCTCCTGTGCCGCTTCGATAAACCGTTCAACCCGGTCAATCGCCTCAGGTGAGGCAGTGACCACGATCAGGCCAAGCTGGGGCTGGATCATGACTTGTCCGCCTGCACCGCCGGTGCTCACCAGGGATTCTATTGACTCCCTAACATCTTCCCAGAAATCCGAATTGGTCTGAGTGGAGACCTGGCCTGCGCCGCCGCTACTGGCTCCGCCACCACCAATGCCTCCCAATCCGGAAGCGCCACTCAGGCCCCCGCCGAGTCCGCCCAAGCCGCCACTTAATCCACCAATCCCACCACTTAACCCACCAAGTCCGCCGATGCTGCCACCAACACCGCCAAGCCCACCGCTCAATCCACCAACTCCGCCCAGTCCACCACCCAGAGATCCGCCGCCGGAACTCGCGCCACTCACTGAAACATTTGAAGACCCGGCCCGGGTTACATCCAGATAATCAATGGTGAACTGGCGGGTTTCCAGACCGCTCGATCTGACGTAATAGATATTGCGTTCCCTGGATATCTGTAATTCATAAATCGACGCGATGGTTCGCATCGCTTCATCTATCGTGACACCAGGCAAGGTGAGATTCGCAATTTCGACTTGCACATCCGGCGCCACCACGACGCCGTAGTCTGTCCCGGTAACCAGATTATTGAAAAAATCCCTGGCGGGCTGGCTAGCCACAACGATGTCGAATCGCTCCGGGATTGCGGTAAGGGTTTCATCATCAATGGAAAGCGAGGGCAGCAGTTCATCCAGAAAGCTGTCGCTGGGAATCGGGCTAAACTCCGGTTCGATGTTTGTTGCGGCAGCCTGAGTCAGACTCTCCTGTATGTTTCCAAGCGTTTCGGTTTCAAGGACTGAGCCGGGCTGGACTGTACAGGCAGACAATGCAAGAACCAGCAGCGTTACCGGTAATCTGCTGGCTGACATCGCAAGTCCTATGGTCAATTGACTATTCAATTTCCTTACTCCGTATGTCACAAATCGTCGACTCTGGTTTTAGAAACACCATCGCTCAGCCGGACCTCGGTTCTCTGTCCGTTTATAGCAAGCGCCACATAACTCCGATTGATCTCCAGAACGAGAGCACCCTCAATCGAATCCCCCACTGTCACTTGTGTATTGTTAACCACGGCAACAGGGGCATTGCCACCGGCTCTGATAAATTGAACAGAATACCGGCTTGATTCGTTTCTTGACGCCGGCACTTCATCAACTGTCCCGTAGGGCATGGTCGGATCAACAAGCTCCTCGCCGTCTATGGGTTCAGCCATGGCTGGCAAACACATCGAAACGAAGAGAAATAGCGGCACCATTCGTATTGATTTAGACACCGAGAAATCCCTCCTCGGTGCTCAGGGTATGGAGCTGCAAACTGATGGTGGCTGCAGGCCATTGCCCGGAAGAATAGCTCACAGAGTCCCAGTAGAAGCTGTCAGACAGTTGCTCCAGTAACAGCAGGTATCTCAAGGTGCTGAAGTAATCCCCCCTGAATTGCAAGGTTATGCCATGTTGATAAACCTGTCCGCTGATATTGCGAATCACCCTGGAAAGCGGGGTTTCGTTGCCTTCTGCGCCAGCAGAACGAGACGATTCTGAAACTCCTGTGCGCAGCGGTTGGGCGCCGGTATTCTGTATCTGAATCAGCTCCAGATCAGATTGGCCCTGCAGTGCTGCAGTCAAAATTCTGGTCATGTTGTTCGGGGTAACCAGTTCGCCGGCCAGACCACTGATTTGCGCATCAAGTTGTTCCTGTTCGGCTCTAATCACGCTGATCCTTTCGTTGGCAAACCGATTGGGATCTTCCTGGCTCTGGGCAACTTTTTGATCGTAGGACGCCTGTTGCGACTGAATCTGTTGCGTGACCGTTGCAATGTTGCGCTGGGCATTCTCGCGTGCGGCGGCCATGGGATCTGAAATATAGGTCAGATACCCCATTACAATTCCGGCAATAAGTACGGCAAGCACAAGCAGCTTCTCAGGCTGAGTCCGCTTTTCTATTTGCCGGATGACACTGGTCATCCTGTTTTGCAGTTCCTGTTTCATCTGTTGGTTGTCAGTTCAAAGGCATAAAGCAAATTGTTACCGGGACTCAAACTCGTCGAAAAACTGAAACGCTTGTTTGCCAACGGGCTCGTGCCGTCGCCCAGTCGATCGACAAAACTGGGGACCAGCGAAGAGTCAATTGTAAATCCGCTCAACACCACGCTATTGCCGCCGCCCTCGAGAGAAAAGTTTGTGATCCAGAGACCGTCGATCGAAGCGCGTGACAGGTCCTTGAAAAATTCCGAAAAGCCGGCCGCATTGCCGCCGGTCCTGGCGCTGAAAAAATCCCTGACTTGCCGGCTGGCATTGAGAACATCCTCTGCGGCTTCGAGTCGCTCATTCAGCGCACCATCCTGACTGCGTCGCGCCAGTGTTGCATCGATCTCGGCGGTTCTGCGCGATTCCACTGCAAGCTGTTCTCTCAAGGTTGCCAGCTCGGTGTTCAACCGATAATTGCGCCAGAAATCCGCAGCGCTTAACACTACTGTCAATCCCACCGCAAGTCCCAGTATCTGCAGCATCAACACTAATGTCAGGTTGTCACGCTTGACGCGAAACTCGGACAGATAAAGATTGACCTGTTGCTTCATGCGGCTTCTGCCTGTTTCGCTACCGGCCGGTCACGCATGGCCGTGCCGATGGCAGTCAGGCAGGCCTGCTGCAGTTCCGGCACCAGTTCGACGGCACCCTCCAGTTTTCCCCGTAAATCCAGCGTTTCGACTTTGACGCTAAGTAAACCGTTCAAGGCCTCAGTCATGGCCGCCGAGTCCGAGATTCTGGGCGCCAGGACAATTCTTGAAATTTGCGCCTGGCCCATCTGGCTCTCGTAATAATCCAGTGTTCGCTGTATCTCCAGTGCCAGCTTGTCACGAGTACTCTGCCACTCGGGAGATGTCATTGCCTCCGGGGGAACCTGGGTATTGATTCGTCGTGTCAGGTAGAGATCGCCTTTTCTGGTAAGGTTCAGCGAGCTTCCGGTTTTGCGTAAATCCATAAAACCGAGTCCATAACCGTCATCCAGCAATTGACTGCTGATGTTTTTCATCGCCAGTTCAGGAATATCGATTACGGAAAGATTCAAACCGCTGTCGGTGACAATCTGGGCGATACTCTTGATCCGTGTTTTCAGGGCGGCTACGACATAGAGCATATTCTGCCGGCCTTTGTAGGCATCTTCAGGGACGGGGAATACATCGAGCGCCGCATCATCCACTTTCATGTCCAGCAGGTCTTTGATTTTCCAGCGCACCGCCTTGCGCATTTCCTGTGGTTCAACATTTGGCGATTCGATCAGCTGCAAAACGTAGTCACGTCTGCTCATGACGAAATTGCAGGGCAGCCCATTCAATTCAAGCGCTTTTACCCGTTTGGTCAATAACTCGGAAGCCTCTTTCTGCGATGACAACACGATACTTTCGCATACCGCCAGAAACGGTTTGCCGTTGCGCTCCTGCACCAGGGCAATGGATATTTTTTCCGAACCCACGGAAATTCCCACCCGACCGGTTCGCTTTTTCTTCCTGGTAAACAGCTGCGGCATTGCCATTTGGATCCTGTTTCGATAGGTTGCGCCGGTCATGCCAAACACGTGTTTTGGCCCCGGTGCCGGAATGGCGAGCGCAAGCACCCGCTCATCAACGAGAAATTCCTTTAACGAATATCGTTTAAGCCACTAAATTCTAAAATAAAATTCTTGGTCCACAGGGATGAACTAGGGTAAGTATACAGATCGAATTTTCTGATTCGCGTGAACAATCACAGTTTTACGGGTACAAATAGGGACGAAGCCAGGCGGGCAAAAAAAATCTGTCAATCCGGCAGCCGTTACCGGAGGAACCAGCGGAATTGATCAATATCGTACTTTTCGAACCAGAGATTCCGCCAAATACCGGTAATATCATCCGCCTTGCGGCCAATACCGGTGCTGTCCTGCATCTCGTTCAACCCCTGGGATTCACCCTGGAAGACCGCAAGCTAAGGCGGGCAGGTCTCGATTATCACGAGTTCAGTGACATCCGGATTCATGCAGACTGGGAAACGTTCCGAATATCCTGCGGCCATAGTCGCCTTCTGGGATTCAGTACCAAAGGGTCAATTGCCTATGACGGGGTTCGGTTCCGACCTGACGACTATCTGGTATTTGGTCCGGAAACCCGCGGATTGCCGGCATCCGTCAAAGATTCTTTGCCGCCAAACCAGCTGCTGAGAATTCCGATGCTACCCCGGAGTCGCAGTCTCAACCTGTCCAATGCGGTGGCGCTGGTGGTCTATGAGGCCTGGCGTCAGCAGGGATTCACAAACGGGGTGTGAATCGCGGCAAGGGATTGCGTTTTTGACCCGGACACCAGCCCGGGCCAAATCCGTAGAGATAAATAGTACCTGCTAAAGTGACTCAGATCACGCTGCAGGTTTTTCGCTGCCGTTGCCGGCCGCTTTCGCCGCCTGTTGCTGCTGGCGCTGGGCGTACAGGGCGTCGAAATTTACCGGCGCGAGCATTAACGGAGGAAAACTGCCTTTGATTACCAGTGCATCGATCGCCTCGCGGGCATAAGGGAACAAAATGTTCGGGCACAGGGTGGCCAGAATCTGCTCCATCTGCTGGTCATTGAGTCCACGACACAGAAAGATTCCGGCTTGCTGAACTTCTACCAGGAATGCCACGTTGTCATCCTGTTTCGCTTCAATCGTCAGCACCAGGACGACTTCGAAAACCTCATCCTGCATTTTTTGACTGCGGCTTTTGATATCGAAGGATACCTTGGGTGTCCATTTGCCCTGAAAAACTGCAGGTCCGGCAGGCGATTCGAACGAAGCGTCTTTCAGATAAATGCGTTGAAGAGAGAAATTAGGAGTGTTTGCCTGCTCCGGATTCCCGACTGCGGCGCCCTGGGGCGTTTCCTGTTTATTGTCTGCCATGGTGATTCCTGTTTTATTTCTGTATCAATGGAAGTGATTGGGCTTTCCATTCTGTCAAGCCCCCTGCAAGTTTAACCGCTTGTGAATAGCCTGCTTTTTGCAATGTATTACAGGCTTCCGAGGCATGCTGGCCCAGCTTGTCTACTATCACCAGGGGTTTCTCCCGGTACTTTTCCAGTTCAGCAATTCTCTGATTCAGCTTGGTCAGCGGAATATTGATCGAGTCGACAATGTGTCCGCTGTCATATTCTTTCTTGTCCCGTACATCGATAACCACAGCGTCGGCGCGGTTGATCAGCATGACCGCCTGCTGTGGTCCGACCGATTTTGCCGACGTGCGACTATGTTGGAAAAATATCGCGGCTACCAATAGCAGCCAGGCGCTGGAAAGTATCCAGTGATTACCAACAAACTCTATAAACTGTGCCATCTGGCAGCGATTCCCGCCGATAAAAAAGGGGAGCAGTATACACGCCCCAAGGCTGGTAAAGAAGTTCC
>JBBDXV010000211.1:0-4750 GCA_040902165.1 Pseudohongiellaceae bacterium | reverse complement strand
CCACCGTTTACACCAAGTCTTTACAACAACAATGTGCAGATCATTCAGGGTCGTGACTCGGCAGTGATCTTCACTGAAATGATTCATGATGCCCGTATCGTTACGATGGGTGAGAAACCGCCGCTGCATGACAATATCCGTCTATGGTCAGGAGATTCCCGTGGCTGGTATGAAGACGACACACTGGTAGTGGAGACACGCAATTTCAACGGCTTGAAACAGACGCTGAATTACAGTGGCGGGGGCAACAATTTTGCCGCCGTGCTGACCGAACGTTTTACCCGGGTCGGCTACGACACGGTCGAATATCAGTTCACGATTGATGATCCTGCAACCTTTACCGACAGGCTCATTGTCATTGTCCCGATGACGAAAGTGGCCGGGCAGCTTTACGAATATGCCTGTCACGAAGGTAACTATGGCATGCAGAATCTGCTGCGTGGGGCGCGCATGGAGGAACGCGAAGTCGGCGAGGGGAGTCGGTAACTTCGATGGATATTGTCCCCTACCTGAAACTGATGGCCGAGAAAGAAGCCTCGGATCTCTTTTTCAGTGTCGGGGCACCGGTTTCCATCAAGATCAACGGTCTCACCCAGCCATTGAATCAGGAGCCGCTGTCAGACGGTGAAGTCGAGAAACTGGTTCACGCGATCACCACCGAAGCCCAGCGCAGCAGTTTTGCAGAAACCCTGGAACTGAATTTTTCCCATGCGCTGGAAGGCGTAGGTCGTTATCGGGTCAATGTCTATCGCCAGCGCGGCGATGTGGCCATGGTGGTGCGTTATATCAAGACGCGTATTCCGACCATCGCTGAGCTGCAAATGCCTCCGATTCTTGCCGACCTGGTCATGGAGCCCAGAGGTCTGGTTCTGGTAGTAGGCGCCACCGGTTCCGGCAAGTCCACTACCCTGGCTTCGATGATTGATCACCGCAACATTCACCAGTCGGGACATATTCTCACCATTGAAGATCCGATTGAATTCATGCACAGCCATAAAAAGTCTGTGGTAGACCAGCGGGAAGTCGGACTGGATACACTGAGTTATGCCAGCGCGCTGAAAAACGCGATGCGGGAAGCGCCGGATGTCATTCTTATTGGTGAAATCCGCGACCGCGAAACCATGCAGCATGCCATCGCCTATGCCGAGACCGGGCATCTATGTCTTTCCACCTTGCATGCGAACAATGCCAATCAGGCCATCGACCGCATCATCAATTTCTTTCCCGACACGGCACATCACCAGCTGCGTGTGGATTTGTCAATGAATCTGCGTGCAGTCATTTCACAACGGCTGGTAAAGGGCATTGACAACAAGCTGGTGCCGGCGGTGGAGATTATGCTGCGCACTCCCTATATTTCTGACCTGATCGAGCGCGGTGAAATCGATCTGCTCAAGGACAGCATTGCGAAAGGCAGGGACGGGGGGATGCAGACTTTCGATCAGTCGCTTTTTGACCTATGGAAAAGTGGCAAGATTTCGGCAGAACAGACACTCGCCAATGCCGACTCGCGCAATAATCTTTCTGTTCAGATGCGACTGGCAAAAGGGGCCGGGGCAGGTAAAGACAATCTGACGATGGATGAGTCGCAGTATTGAAGCAGATCAGCGGAGCGCTATCTTGCCTTGTTGTACCAGTGCCAGGCAGCAATCGACGATGTCTGGATCCAGCCGGCCTTTCTCCTCACGCAATATTTCCAGCGCCCTGCTGCGGTCATGTGCAGCTCGATAGGGGCGGTGGGTGGTGACTGCTTCGAGCACATCGGCGACAGCAATGATTTTGGATTCCAGCAGGATTTTGTCGCTGGTCAGTTTGTTCGGGTAACCGCTGCCGTCGAGTCGTTCATGATGCTGCAATACCATTTCCCTTATCGGCCAGGGGAATTCAATATCCTTGAGGATATCGTAGCCGATCTGGCTGTGGTCCTTGATCAGATCGAATTCGTGCGCGGACAATTTGCCGGGCTTGTTGAGAATGTCGATCGGAATGCCGATCTTGCCGATGTCATGAATCAGTGAACCCAGCTGCAGGCCTTCAATGGCCATGGGCTCCATCTGCATAGCGTCGGCTATCGCAACAGCGAACTCGGCAACCCGTTCCATATGGCCGGCCGTATAAGGGTCGCGTGCCTCAGAGGTAGCGGCAATCGCCTTGATCGTACCCAGCAAGGCTGACTTGAGTTTTTCCTCCGCCAGGACCATGTCGCTGATATCCCGCACTGACGCGATGTGGTGCTGCAGCTTGCCGGCCTTGTCCACCACGCCGGTTACATGGTTTTCGCTCCAGAAATAGCTGCCGTCCTTGCGCCAGCTGCGGCCTGTCCACTTCACTACCGCGAAAGGATTGTCGTCCAGCTCGGCGATTGTCGACAATGCCTGCGGCAGGTCATCATGATGAATCAGCTGCTCCATGCTTTTACCGAGCAGTTCCTGTTTGGTATAGCCGGTCAGCCGACACATCTGCGGATTACAGTCCAAAAAACAATCCAGCCTGGCTTCCAGCAGTCCTATGACAGAACGTTCAAAAAGCGCATCGAATTTGGCGTTGTCATCGGCATTCTGTTGTATGGCCAGATGTTCCGAGGTCAGGTCGTATACGAACAGCAATACGTTATGCACTCCCGCAGGCACATAGGTGATCCTGATATAGCGGGTGATTCCATCGGAGACGAACTGGTGCCAGAACGCACTGTCTATACTCCGGTTCTCCTGGTGCGCACGTTTGATATCGTCGGCGATATGGCGATTTTCCGAACTGCTCCAGATTTCATCTATCTTGCGATCATAGAGTGAAGTGATTTTCCCGCTGGTAAAGAGAAGACCGGCGCTGTTGGAGTCGACCAGGACGAACTGGCCGTCGGTCAAAGTAACGCGATATACCGGAGACGGCACCTTGTTAAAGAGGTTGTCTTCGACCTCAGTAGCAAACTGAACCATGATCACCTCGCTCGGGCTGATCCAGTCTGGTGTATTTGCGTATGCACCGAAGCTGGAAACAGGCCGTCATACTCAGGAGTAGAACATTGGCCCGAGGCTACGCCCACAAATCTGGCAAGTCAACCCGGTAAAGATGTGGGCTGGTTACAAATTGAAACCCCTACCGTTTTGTCAGCGGTCAGACCAATTAACCGGGGCTGGGACTATGTGGACTCAAATTCACCTAGCCGTTACCCTTGGTTGGGGTTGATTTTTGATCTGCGGCAAAGCGCCCGGGAAATGCAATTACCTTGGTCGCGCTGCGGTAGCCTGGATTAGACGCAAGAAACAGTTGCCACAAGGCGTTCAATAAAACTGACTGGAGCCGGGAATATGTGCGACCCAATGTTCTGCAATCGATATACGTCTTCGTTGTCGTTCGTGATGGTGCTGTTGTTTTTCAGTGGGCATCAGAGCCTGGCGCAGAACGGCTCCAGTTTTCTGGATGCGGCCAATTCATCAGTCAATTTTTCTGTGGCAGACGTAAGACCACAATTAGATTGTGATGAGTTGACCGGCTTTCAATTCCCGGAGCTGCTGTCGCTGAATGTCGAGACCATTGCCGCCACTGAAAATGTTCCTGCCCATTGCCGAGTCAATGGAGTCATCGATCCGGAAGTGGCTTTCCAGATCAATCTTCCGGATCAATGGAACCGGCGCTTTTATATGCATGGCAATGGCGGTCATGCCGGAGAAAATCCTAACTCACCGGGACGCGCAAGAACCCGGGATATTGCACTCGGCCATGGGTTCGTCACCGCCAGCACCAATACCGGGCACGATGGACAAAGAGAACCCGGTGCCAGCTTTGCCTTCAACAATGATCAGAAACTGATCGACTATGCCTGGCGTGCAGTCGATCTGACTGCCAAGGCGGCGAAAGCCATCGCTGATTTCTATTATGACCGGCCAGTAAGTTATTCCTACTGGGACGGCTGTTCTACCGGTGGACGCCAGGGCCTGATGAATGCCCAGCGGTTTCCGGAAAACTTCGACGGCATTATTGCCGGTGCACCAGTCAGCGATTTTACCGGTACCACTGCGGCGGGTTTCTGGTTCGTCGGGACGATTGACGAAGCACAGTTTCAGCCCGGGCAAATCGCCTCGCTGAGCGAAATAATCTACAACCACTGCGATCGACTCGACGGTATTGAAGACGGTTTGATTGAAGATCCGCGCCAATGCACGATTAATTTCCGCCAGGACTTGCCCCTTTGCAACGCCGGCGGCAACGGCCAGACGTGTTTTACTGGCAATCAGATTTCCGCGCTGGAGAAACTCTATGGCGGTATGGTCAGCAATGGCGAAGTGGTCTATCCGGGATTGCCGCTGGGAGGAGAGAAGAACAATGGCTGGAACGGCGCTGTCATGAGTGACAATTCCCTGCCGTTCGCGGCAGCAATCGCCGACTCTACCATGAAGTACATGGTCTTCCCGCAGGACAATCCCGGGTACGACTGGCATTCCTTTGATTTTGATACGGACATGGAATTGCTCAATGAGCTGTCCGGGTTGCTGGACACCCGCAATCCGGATCTGTCGGCATTTCAATCGCGCGGCGGAAAACTGATCATGTATCACGGCTGGGCAGACAATCTGCTGGTGCCCGGTATGACTCTCAGTTATTACGATGCAGTGATGGCAACTCATGGCGAACAGAGTCAGGATTTCAGTCGTCTCTTTATGGTACCGGGCATGGGCCATTGTCGCGGCGGTTTCGGTGCTGATCAGTTTGACGCGCTGACACCATTGATCAACTGGGTGGAAAACGGGGT
>JBBDXV010000210.1:1907-4751 GCA_040902165.1 Pseudohongiellaceae bacterium | reverse complement strand
GAAACGCAAATTGAACGTGGAGCTGTTTGACCGTGGAACTGCCTGGCTCGATACCGGCACGGTGCAGTCGCTGCTGGATGCCGCCAATTTCATTCGTGTACTCGAAGAACGTCAGGGTTTGAAGATTGCCTGTCCCGAGGAGATTGCGTTTCGGCAACATTTTATCGACGAGGCACAACTGAAGGAGCTGGCCAAACCTTTGAAGAAAAGCGGTTATGGGCAGTATCTGTTGAAAATGCTGGATGGTCACTAGGTCGTGCAGATCACCCCCACCACCATTCCTGATTTACTGATACTTGAGCCCAGGGTCCACGGGGATCATCGCGGTTATTTTATGGAAACCTGGCGCCAGTCCATTTTCGCCAAACACGGTCTGCCCACCGAATTCGTTCAGGATAATCAGAGCAAGTCCGAGCAGGGCATCCTGCGTGGCCTGCATTATCAGTTGACTCATCCACAGGGCAAACTGGTTAGGGTTATCAGCGGTGAGATTTTCGATGTGGCCGTGGACCTGCGCCGGAGCTCAGCCACGTTCGGGCAATGGGACGGGGTGAAACTGTCCAGTGACAATCGTCGCCAGCTCTGGGTGCCGCCGGGATTCGCACACGGGTTCTATGTACTGAGCGACAGCGCCGAGGTGGTCTACAAATGCACCGACTACTATGTTCCGGAAGATGAAAGGGGTCTGCTCTGGAACGACCCGGAGCTGGATATCGAGTGGCCTCTGCTGGCACCTGAGCCGGTTCTGTCTGACAAGGATCGCGCTGCCCGACTGTTGAAAGACGCGGAACTGTACCCGTGAGCTCCACCTCGGTCGTATTGCTGGGGGCCAGCGGTCAGCTCGGACTGACACTGCAGAAATACTGGCAGCACAAAAGCCTGAATCCTGACTTTAGAGTTCATGCCTTTGATCGGGAAAAATTGGATATCACCAGTCCCCAGGCTGTTCGAGCCGTATTGCATGGACTGAAACCAGGCTGGATCGTCAATTGTGCCGCCTATACCCAGGTGGACAGGGCAGAATCAGAACAGAACCTGGCTTTTGATATCAATGGGCGGGGAGCCGAGAATATCGCCCGTTTCGCGGCGGAAACCGGCAGTCGCCTGCTTTATGTTTCAACCGATTTCGTCTTCAGCGGCAATGCCAGTCATCCCTACCAGCCGAATGCAACACCAGACCCGCTGAGCGTCTATGGTGCCAGCAAGCTGCAGGGCGAACAGGCAGTCAAAGGCGTGATGGGCGACCGGGCATTGATCCTGCGCACGGGCTGGGTGTACTCACCGTACGGACACAATTTCCTGCTCACGATGCTGAAACTAATGAAGGAGAAACAGCAGCTCGGTGTGGTCGCTGATCAGGTCGGAACGCCAACCGCAACGGCGTCTCTGGCGATGCTAATTGCACGAATAGTCAACACCGATAGCGGCGGCGTGTTTCACTGGTCGGACGCGGGTCTGGCCAGCTGGTATGATTTCGCGGTCGCGATACAGGAAGAGGCGCTGGCGCTGAAGTTGTTGGACCGGGAAATACCCATAATGCCGATTACCACGGCGGCCTATCCCACCGCAGCGCGCCGACCTGCATACAGCGTGCTGGACACCAGCGCCAGTTGTGCCGCCTTTCAGTGTCAGCCACTGCACTGGCGCAAACAATTGCGACTGGTGTTGCAGGACATCAGCGCTGCACGGTGAGCCAACGTGAACCACGACACGCAATTAACCGGATCGTATTGAATCTATCATGAGCAAATTATTAGTCACCGGAGCCGCCGGGTTTATCGGCGCGAACTTTGTACACTACTGGCGCAAACAGTATCCGGATGATTTCATCATTGTGCTGGATGCGCTCACCTATGCCGGTAACAAACAAAACCTGGCGTCCCTGATGAATACACAGGGCTTCCGTTTTGTGCACGGCAATATCTGTGATACCCCGCTGGTACTGAATCTGTTGCGCGAACATGATATCGACACCCTCGTCCATTTTGCCGCAGAGAGCCATGTTGACAGATCGATAGAACGCCCCGATGCCTTTATTGAAACTAATCTGCTGGGCACACACAGCCTGTTGAAGGCAGCAAAGCAATTCTGGCTGGATGAAAGGAAATCCGGACAACATCGCTTTCATCATGTGTCGACCGATGAAGTGTACGGAACCCTCGGCCCCAACGATCCGGCATTTTCGGAAACCACGGCGTATGCACCTAACTCCCCCTATGCGGCCAGCAAAGCCGGATCGGATCACCTGGTAAGAGCCTGGCACCACACCTATGGCCTGAATGTGACCACCAGCAACTGTTCCAACAACTACGGACCCTGGCACTTTCCGGAAAAACTGATTCCGCTGTGTCTGCTCAATATTCTGCAGGGCAAGCCACTCCCCATCTATGGTGACGGCAGGCAGATTCGAGACTGGCTCTATGTCGAAGATCACAGTCGCGGTATCGAACTCGTGATCAGAAAAGGCAGCGTCGGACAGACCTATAACATAGGTGGCAATAACGAGTGGGCGAATATCGATACGGTAAAACTGCTTTGCGCATTGGTAGACAGCAGTTTCAAGAGCAATACGACTCTGGCCAGTCGATTCCCCGACAGCCCCTGTGCCAGCGGACAGTCAGCAGACTGCCTGATAACCCATGTCCGCGATCGGGCCGGCCATGACACACGGTATGCGATCAATGCCTCGCGAATCATGTCGGAATTGGGATACAGGCCACAGGAAGACTTCAGTTCCGGTCTGGGAAAGACCATACAATGGTATCTGGACAACGAAGCCTGGTGGCGTGCAATTCTGGACGGTTCCTACCGGTCATTTTGAAGACCGATTGATGTCAATTTTGA
>JBBDXV010000210.1:0-1807 GCA_040902165.1 Pseudohongiellaceae bacterium | reverse complement strand
CTGGCAGACGGCATTTGTTGAAGCCATGGAAGCCTGGAACAGTCAAACCCTTTTCAACTTTGTACTGCGCAATGAGTATCGCCACCCCTGTGCCAATGATCTGGTAAACGGTGTCGACTTTACCGCAGACGTTTGTGGTAATCAGTTCGGAGACAACACGCTGGCCGTCACCTTGCGTGCCTGGGAGACAGAGATCCTTGGTCCGCCAAAACTCGTAAACTCGGATATAGTGTTCAACAACAACCAACCTTTCGATGTTTACAACGGATCACCATTCCAGGCTGGATTGAACTTCAATGGTGTTGATTTTCGTCGGGTCGCCTTGCATGAACTGGGACATGCGCTGGGACTTGATCACAGCATTGCCAGTTCAGCCATCATGCGGGCAACGATCAATAATAATGATCGCCTGCGACCGGATGACATTGACGGCGCCAATACGCTTTACGGCGGGCTCTTCGCCTGTGCCATACAGCCCTTGTTATTCGGAATTGCAACGGATGCCTTGCAGGCAGGTGACTGCACGGTGCAGCAACTGACAGTGGGCGGCAACGATGACAGTTTTATCGATGTTCGCCGGCTGGTTCTCTCGTCAACGGCGACCATTACCGTGGATATGAAATCGGACACTCTGGATTCGGTGTTGCTGCTCGCCGATGCCGGACTGCGCTTTCTCACGCTTGATGACAACAGCGGTGGCGGCTGCAATGCCCGGCTCACGAGGCAACTGGCTGCCGGTACCTACTATATTCTGTCCAATACCTATGACGATGCCGCCGACGCCTGTGCCAACACGCTGGGACCCTATGTGCTGGAGGTTTCGTTTGAATCAGCCGGAACGCAAGGACTGGGTGCGGCGCTGAGTCTGCAGGGCGGCATGAGCAATGCCCAGTTCAGCGGCGGCATTACCGCCAGCAACGGGCTCAGTTACGGCAATCACTTTGGTCCAAATGATTCGCTGGATATCAATGCCACTATTGCAATCGATCCGTTGCATCAGGGTCTGGCAGGCTTTCTCGTGGTCGCAGTGCTGATTGACGATGACCTGTTGCTGATGGACGAAACCGGGACGCTGGTGTCCTATGCCGGTGATACTGCGCCGATCGTTCGTGCCGCAAGCCGAATTCTCGGTGCCGTCGAAGCGCTTGAAATTGCCCGGGATCTGGTCCCCGCCGAGCTGGGCATTCAAAGCATCGAGGCTGATTTCCTGGTGGGTTACGGACTGGACAGCAATCCCGGCGAGGTTTATTACCACCAGAACCCGTTAAATCTGGTGATCTCTCCCTGAAATCCCGACTCTGCACCAGGAGCCTGTCAGACTTAGGATTGCCCTACTGCGGGAACCTAAGTCCGACAGGCTCCTCGGCCAGGGCAGCGCCGGTAAATGCGGGCTGCCAGTCGGCCTAAACTCTGTTGCAGGAAATATTTAAGCCCGGCAGGTTTGCAGGTATAATGCGCAGCCTCTAAATACCCCCAGCTACTTTGAAATACAGCACAGGATCAGGATTCAAATGAATCGGCTTATGAAACACAGGATTCACCGGGCGTTAAGCCTTGTCGGCATAGTATTGGCTCTCAGCATGGGGGCAAAGGTTTTTGCCCAGGCTGATATCGGCAATGTGCTTGAGAATATCCGCCCGGTCGGGCAGGTCTGTATCGCCGGGCAAGACTGTAACGGATCAGGAGGGGTTGCCCCAAGCGCTGCCCCGGTAGTGGAATCTGCTCCGGCGGAAGTTCCGGTAACAGAAGTTGCGGTGACAGATACCGTAGCGATACCAGCGGTGACCGAAACTGTAGTGACACCAGC
>JBBDXV010000209.1:0-4756 GCA_040902165.1 Pseudohongiellaceae bacterium | reverse complement strand
GGTGGTGATACCTGGGGTGGTCTGGACAATATCTTCCGTGGCGGCGGCGAGACCTGGATTACCGGCAGCTATGATCCGACCCTGGGTCTGACTTACTGGGGCACTGCCCAACAGAAACCCTGGGCGCCTCCGAGTCGGCACATGAGCATCAATGATGTCGGTCTATATACTAATTCAACCGTCGCGCTGGATGTGAATACCGGTGAACTGCGCTGGCACTTCCAGCATGTTCCTGCCGAAGCGCTGGACCTGGACGAGGTATTCGAGCGCGTACTGGTCGATCGTGGCGATCAAAAGCTGGTGCTGTCTATCGGCAAGCACGGCATTTTGTGGAAGAACGACAGGGTCACCGGTCAGTTCCTCGGTTTCAAGGAAACCGTGTTCCAGAACGCCTTTACCAATATAGATCCGGTTACCGGTCTGGTCACCTATCGTGAAGATATCCAGAACGCCCAGCTGGATCAGTGGATTCCGGTTTGTCCCAGCAGCACCGGCGGCAAGGACTGGCATTCGATGACCTACCATGTACCGACCGGGACGATCATTGCGCCACTGAGCCAGACCTGTCTGGAAAACGCGGCACGGGAAGTTCCGCTGACTGCCGGAGGTGGCGGTCTGGCTTCGAGTCGCAGATTCTTTGAAATGCCCGGTTCCGACGGCAATATGGGCAAGCTCGGCGCCTACAATGTCGACACCATGGAAGAGGTGTGGAGCTATGAACAGCGCGCGTCTTATCACACCGGCACTGTTTCCACTGCGGGCAATCTGGTTTTTGCCGGCGATCTGGATCGTTACTTCCGTGCCCACGATGTGCGCACCGGTGAAGTATTGTGGGAGACCCGGCTTGGAACTTCGGTGCAGGGTCATCCGATCGTGTTTGCGGTAGACGGAAAACAATATATCGGAGTCACCGCGGCATTGGGTGGGTCAAGTCCTCGTACTGTGCCACAGGTGATCGCACCGGAAATCCAGTACCCTGACAATGGCAACGCCCTCTACGTATTCAGCCTGCCGGAATAAACCGCAGGTTCAAATAAAAAAGGCGCTGATGGTTCAACCATCAGCGCCTTTTTTGTTGCCCCGAAAAAGTCTGGGCCGACTAGCGACCTTCCGCAGCGTGATAAGTGAAATAGCCGGTAAACATCTCATCCCAGCTGTCCACACCGAAGCCGACTTCCTTTTCCGGATCGGGGTTCAACGGATTGGATTCCGAATTATCGAAAGCCCCTATCACATGTATTCTGGCACCGGCCGGTACTAAAACCGGCTCGGCCAGCCGATAGTGGGGTTGCCAGCCATAATTGTAGGCGGGCACACTGAGCAACTCCTTTAAAGAACCATCCGGCTGGTCGATCGCGAACTTCATCTTTTTGCCACGGTAGTGCATACGCGCGCGCAGTCCGGTGATCACTACATCCTGGTCAAACACATGCTCGGAGTGCATGGCGTAATCGGGGTTCTGGGCCGGAACGGTAAACCTGGCACCTACTGCTGCTACCAGCCGTTCGTGGGCGGGCGGTTCGTCATGGAAGTATAGACCCAATCGGGTATTGTCGATTGTGCTGCGCCCGTTGGTGACATAGTGCAATTGCATGGACAGCTTGTGGCCAGCCGGGATGAGTACGCCGGTGTCGGGTTCAAACTCGACGGCGACCGGATTGCCAGGCTGATAGCTCTCCAGGAAGCGTCTGCTAGTGATGGACTTTTCAGGTTCAGCTCCCCAGAAACTTTCATCCGGCGCCGTTACGAAGATCACCAGGTGATGCAATACGGTTTTGTCGCCGGCAATGTATTGCACGGCTCTTACCCATTTGTCTTCCCCGAAAGGCAACTGCACTGTGTTATAGACATAGTCCATGATGCCGGTGGCAGCGATCTCGGTTGCCGGTGCTTTGGCGATAAAATCAGGTTCACCGAGTAACCAGGGTTCCTGTTCAGGGAATTCAAGCTCCGCCAATGGATCTTCACCACTGGCGGAGGCAGGTCCACCGGCATCAATCCAGTGAATCAGGGTCTGCATTTCCAGACTCGTCATCTCGCGTGCGTTGACCGTATGACCCACGTAGGGATCAATCTGGGTCGGCGGCATGCGTTTGTTCAGTACCACTTCCCGGATCATCGGTGACCAGCCCCGCATCATGATATGGCTGTCGATCGCAAATGGACCGACACCGCCTTCCCGATGGCATTCGGCACAACGCTTGATAATGATCGGTGCCACTTCGGTAGCATAGTCAGGCACTTTGGCCTGATGTTGATCCCGTACCGGAAAGGCTATCGGGCAGTCCTGCAGTGCGATTCGCGTCGTATTGCTTAAAGAGCGATCCAGCACTCCGGCGATAGCCTGTTCCAGATCGGCCTGTGGCGGACCTTGATAGAAACGCGACAGGCGCAGGGGTTCCAGCACCAGTACCTCGCCGGCCTGACTGATGCCCAGCGTCTCGGACACCATTTGGCCGTCGTCTTCCAGAATGGGCAAACCAGAGTTTGATTCGGTCAGAGAAGTGCGTGGCGTATCGGTCGAATCCAGCAACAGAAATGCAACATCGCGTTTCTGCCAGCGAGACTGGATAGCGCGAAAGCGGTCTACCATGGAATTCATATCACCGCAGGAGCGGTCATAAGCCATGAGCACGACGGCCTTTTTGTGCAGATAGCGACTCAGTTGGTGAAATTCACCGTGATT
Organism: Pseudohongiellaceae bacterium; assembly: GCA_040902165.1. Classification (GTDB taxonomy): domain Bacteria; phylum Pseudomonadota; class Gammaproteobacteria; order Pseudomonadales; family Pseudohongiellaceae; genus NORP240. The sequence goes on along the minus strand of JBBDXV010000209.1, from coordinate 2,070 downwards.
GTCGAGCAGGGCAAAATCCCCGATTCGCTCGGGCACTGCCGCCGCAGTCACGGGAATCAAGCCAACTAGAACCAGCAGCCACTTTAACTTGTACAACATTTTGAAATTCCTCCCGGCAAAAATGAAAACGCGACCAGGCTTTGGGAGGTTCAGGGTAGCAAGTTACCGGGACAAAGGTAATTCCCCTTTCGTGTCAAAATGTGCCATTGACCCGCAAGGTCAGGGTTTTGCCATTCATGCTGCAGTTATCCTCGTACTCTTCGATGATACCGCTGGTGATATAGCCCAGATAGCGGTGACGCTCCCGACACATCATATTGGGAATGGGATTGTTGGCCTCGAATCTGAACGTCATGCCGTTGGCGGCATTGTGTTCTACGAATAATCCCGACAGGGGTTTGCCGGCTGTCAGCTCAATGTCTTCCAGGTCATAGGTCTTGCGGTTGCCGTCGAAGCGATTGTTCCAGTTGAAGCCCCAGTTCATGCGCCAGGCAGGAATATCATGGCGGAAACCGAGCGCAATCTGGCCACGCACATGCTGATTCATACGGCGTTTGATGCCGAGGAAGGAATCGGTAACCTCCGAGTCCTGAACGCTGAATCTGGCAGTCGCCAGGACTCCCGGCAGACCGACCATGCCCAGACGAATACTGGCATTGGAATTCAGCCCATAACGTTTGCCGTCCCCGATATTGCCGTTAACGGATTCCAGCGCCCCGCTCGTGGTCACTACCGCCTTGCGATCGATGACGTTTTCCAGGTCGTGATAGAACACATTGCCGTCGACCACTCCGACGTCATTGGGAAGACGATATTCCAGGTTCAGCTGGTACTGCCAGGATTCCTCCTGCTCCAGTTGCACATTGCCGGCAAGCACATTGGAATCATTGTCACTGAAGTCGGATGCAGCGACGAAGTCGCCGAAACTCAATTGTGAAACAGTCTTTTCCACTGTCGCCCGCAGCTGCAAACCCGGCGTAATATCAAAGCGGTAATCGAGCTTGGGCTTGACGAAGTCAAAATCACGTTTGTTGTTCACATCCCCGGTTTGCTCGATTTCCGATATCTCGACCTTGAGCGTGGACTCCAGACTCATGCGCGGGTTGATTTGCCAGTTATGTACCAGGAATGGTTCGTAACGAATCTCTTCCACGACGGAATTGGCGTTGGCCACATTGGCTGGAATCAGGCCACCATAATCCGGTGAAGGTGCTCCGGTGCCAATATTGGTAGCGAGCCGCAGGGAGGAGTCAAGAATGGTCTGCGCCCGTTCGACACCGGCTTCAATGTCCTGGCCACTGGCCAGATTGAATGTATAGGAACCGCGCAGGATGCGCTCTTCATCCACTGCCATGGTGTCGAGAAACAGGTTCTTGCTTTCCACGCCGGGACTGTTCACCAGAAAACGTTCCCGCAATGAATCATTGTTACGCTCGTTGACGATAAACAACACCTTGAAGCGGCTGTCATTGCCGAAGATATATTCATAGTCTCCGCCCACTTCCCAGTTGTCACGATCGTTGGGACTCTCCTCTCTTTCAAGCGTCAAGGTCGTCGGGTTAGTTCGTAGATTGGTAGTCCAGCGATCCACATCGGTGTCAGCGTTGTCCAGTCCATAAAGTCCATTGAGTCGAACACTGCTGTTTTCACCCAGCTGGTAATCCAGATTCACCGACATCTGGTAACCGGTTTGCTCACGCACCCGTTCTTCGCGTATCTCGTCATTGACTGACCAGTCTCCCAGACGACTCGTCTCTTTTGTCAGCCGGTATTCATGGCGCGGTTGCGCCTGTAATCCAAACAGAAAGTTGAGGGCACCGTATTGACCGCCATAGGACAATTCACCGCCTGGTCGATATTCACGATCCCAGTAACTGTTAAGATTGGCAGAATAGGAGAGACTGCTGTCGGAAAACTCCTCAAACAATACAATATTGATGACCTGATTGGCGCCTCTGACATCGAGAGCACCGGAAGTTCCGCGAATGATTTCTATTCGGTCAACAAGTTCCGCCGCTATGCGTGACAACTGGCTGCTGGCCTGATTGTTTTTGCCGGCTGTGCGTTTGC
>JBBDXV010000208.1:5390-31574 GCA_040902165.1 Pseudohongiellaceae bacterium | reverse complement strand
CCAATGGTGAATCCCGCAAAGCCTATGCGACCCTGGCAACGGATTATGTAATCGACAACGTTGTGATTGCATCTGAAACCGGTTCTCTGGGTGCCGGCACTTCAAGCCCGGAGTCTCGTTCTAACACCCCGCCTGTGGTGGCATTGATCGGTGATGACAATCGAACGATCCGGGTTGGCGAAACCCTTAGCTTTCAGACCAGTGTAAATGACGACGGAATCCCCAAAGTGGGCAACCTGCTTGACGAAACCGTACGTTTACTGGAGCTGGTCGGCCAGGGAGGCGTGGCTGCGTTTCTCACTGAAGAAAGCCTGTACAAGATGCGAACCATGCGTCCGCCCGCAAAAGTCACCGTCGGCAAGACCAATGGTCTTTACCTGTCCTGGAATGTATATCGTGGGCCGGTTGCCAACCAGGGCAAGGTGCATTTCGACCCACCGCAGGTAAAACCCTGGGAAGATACCCGCACATCGGCAAATTCGCCCTGGGGACCCATATGGACTCCGCCGCCAAAACCTGAAGACGGCATCTACAATGTGAATGTCACTTTCGACGAACCTGGAACTTACGTTCTTTGGGGACGAGCGGACGATGGCGGCCTGTACAATGACGATTACATGACCGTAACTGTACTACCCTGACATGTGAATCATATTTTATCCACAGAGACTGTTATGAATTCTGCTCGACACTCAAGCAAGTACATATCCGGAATAACCGGTATTCTGATGGCAGCGGTTTTCCTGATCAGCGCTTCGTCTGTGTCTGCCCAGCTTTCCTATCGCCAGGGTCAGCATGTGGAACCGGCTTATGAAGGTTGGCGAGAAAATGCTGACGGTACATTCAGTTTCCTGTTTGGTTACTTCAACGAGAATTGGGAGGAGGAGCTGGATATACCTGTAGGCGAAAATAATTCCTTTACTCCAGGTACGGCTGATCGCGGCCAACCTACACATTTTTTGCCACGTCGCAATCGTTTCACGTTTGAAGTGGTGGTGCCATCGGATTGGGGAAACCGTGAACTGGTCTGGACCGTCACCTCCCCCAATGGCGAATCCCGTCAAGCCTTTGCCACGCTGGCGCCAGACTACATCATAGACAATGTGGTGATTGCGTCGGAAACCGGCTCACTCGGTGCAGGAACATCGAGTCCGGAATCCAGGGCCAATATCCCGCCCAAGGTTACAGTGCTGGGTGATACCGTTGACGGCCAACATGTACGCACGGTGAGAGTAGGGGAACCGCTGAATCTGCAGACACTGGTAGAAGATGATGGCGTTCCCAATCCCAGTCGTTCCTTCAGCAGCAGTTCCGAAGCAGCCTGGAAACGCACAGTACTGAATCCTCCCGGTCGTATTACGGTGGGAAAACGTAACGGACTTTATCTGTCCTGGAATGTTTATCGCGGGCCATTGCGGCCTCAAGATCACGTCAACTTCGATCCGCCCCAGGTGAAACCCTGGGAAGACACTCGCACCTCAGCCAATTCGCCATGGGGTGCTTTATGGGTACCTCCCCCAAAACCTGAGGACAATATCCATGCCGTAAACGTCACTTTCGATGCCCCGGGAACCTATATCCTCTGGGCTCGTGCCGATGACGGCGGGCTTTACCACGATCAATACGTTACCGTGATCGTGGAACCCTGACACCGATCCGGCTATCGCCAATGCAGGTCTTGATAAAGGTCAACCTATCGATTTGTTAATCTGGTATGTTGACCTTTTTTGTTGTCTCTGAAGACAGTCTATGAAGGAGCACTTATGTTCCGTGACAAAATCGGTAGCTTTACCGGACTTTTCTTTATATCTGTATTTGCTGCTCTCCTGCTGGTTACAAGCCTGCCGTTGCAAGCGCAGCTTTCTTTTCGCCGGGGACAGCATGTAGAACCGGCCTATGAAGGCTGGCGGGAGAACCCTGACGGCACTTATTCATTTGTGTTCGGTTATTTCAATGAGAACTGGGAACAGGAACTGGATATTTCTGTCGGGGACCTCAATTTCTTCTCGCCGGGAGACACGGACCGGGGCCAGCCAACGCATTTCCTGCCGCGGCGTAATCGCTTTACATTTGAAGTTGTAGTGCCTTCCGATTGGGGTGACCGGGAACTGGTCTGGACCATCACCTCACCTAACGGCGAAACCCGTAGTGCTTATGCCACCCTGGCGACCGATTACGGAATAGACAATATGGTCATTGCGTCGGAAACCGGTTCGTTGGGCGCAGGAACCTCCAGTCCGGAATCCCGTTCCAACACACCGCCGGTAGTCACTGTGACAGGTGACCGCAGCCGCACCGTACGTGCGGGTGAACCGTTGCGTCTGCTCACCAATGTCGCTGACGACGGTCTGCCCAAATCGCGTCGTAATCGTGACCCCGAAGATGGTTCGCCGGCGGTGGAGTTACCGGTTGAAAGTCGTATGCTGCGGCCTCCTCGTCGTTCTACGGTAGGTAAAACCAACGGCCTGTTCCTGTCCTGGAATGTTTATCGCGGCCCGGGCAGCCCGGACACTCAATATAAAGTGCAGTTTGATCCTCCGCAGAGCAAACCCTGGGAAGATACCCGCACCTCGGCCAACTCCCCCTGGGGACCGTTATGGACACCACCGCTGGTACCTGCCGACGGCAACTTTGAAGTGGAAATCACCTTCGATGAACCGGGAAGCTATGTATTGTGGGCGCGAGCTGACGACGGCGGATTATTCCACGATCAGTATGTCACCGTGACCGTAACACCCTGAAGTCTCAGTTCAGTACCGGCGCGAACGGCGGCTCAAAGACTGGAGAAGGTTGGTTATTGATAATAATCTCGGCCGGATCAAGTCCCAGGCGTTGCAGTTCCAGTAGTAACTCACTTTCATCACTCAAATCCTGGATCAATCCCAATCGCTCGCGGATGACTGCTGGTCGCTCTGCGCCAGCACCGAAGGAAAAACTGAAGCTGCCGCGCAGCAGCTGATCATCACTGTTCAGCACTGCCCACTCGGCCGAGTAAAATTCAGCCTGCCGCAGGAGCGGTATCGGCCAGCTGAATTGCGTATCCGGGCGTGGATCATAGCGGAAATTGATATCCACCCAATCGCGTCTTTCATTATAGAGTGCCAGTTTTACCAGCCGCACCCGACCTGCAAATCTGAGGTCAAGTTGAACTGGCTGGGTTGCCAGCACCTGATCATCCAGCGGAGCCGACTCTGCTATAATGCGCAGCTTGTCGGCCAATGGCATATCCTGCGCGACTGCGGATAAAAGCAGGATTGCAGTACTTATGCCGACTACATTCCGTAACATATTTGTAACCAACCGGTACGACACCATAAACAAAACCATTGAAATTCTGAAATGACGGTTATTCTAGCGTCAATGACAGCGCTGACAAAACTGAAATAGTGCAGAAGGAACGCTTCTTGCAGGACATTGATCTGAGAAATATCCTGAATCGGCTGAAACAAAGCGACCAGCACAGCACCAGTTTCACTGAAGAGTGGACCCAGGGTCGTTCCGCATTTGGTGGCCTTGCCGCGTCCATGGCTAGCTGTGCCATGATTAAATTGTTGCCGACACCACAACCCATGCGGTCGCTGATGGTCTCCTTCATCGCGCCACTACCCCCGGCCGAAGTGTCAGTTGTCCCGCAAATAATGCGTCAGGGCAAGAATGTAACCCAAACCAGCGCATCTTTGATTTCCGGAGGCAATGTCTGCCTGCAGGCCATGGGTGTATTCGGCAACCCTCGCGACACCCTTAAAGTGCAACCGGATCCCCAATTCAATCCTGAACCGCGCCATCCCAAAGCCGCCATAGACAATGCCCGCCGTGGTATTCCTCCATTCCTGCGCTTCTTCGACGGCTACTGGACTGGCGGTGGTATACCCTTTTCCGGCAGCCAGGATGAGCGACTCGGCATGTGGGTCAGGCATCGATCTGATCTGGCGGAATTTCCGACGGAAAAAATCATCAGCATCTGCGACATTCCACCACCGGTAATTCTGTCGCATTACACTCAACCGCCGGTCCACGCCGCCTCACTTACCTGGTCACTGGAATTTGTGATCCCACCGGAGTCTGTCAACACCGACTGGTTCTACCTGGACTTCAAGGTTGATCACGCGGCGGACGGCTACACCCAGCAATCCGGTCGTATCTTTACCGAGGAAGGCCGCCTTTGTGCCCTGTCGCGACAATGTATGGTTTACTTCGGTTGAGCGTAGTGATGAAACGTGCAGATGGTTTGAATACCTGGTTTGGCTGGTTTAAGCTCGGTTGCAGTAAACTGTTGAATCAATAATGACTGTGAAACAACAACCATGAACAGATCAGGCAGACTAGGAACGGCTTTTTGGCTGATGCTGACGACGGGATTTTTTTCCTGCGAACTGTCGGCACAGCACGGACATGGCGTGCTGTCTCCGTCAGTCACCTTTCCCCAGGATGACGCGGTATTGCTTGAAGCACCAGAGCTGCTGGCGATGAGTTTTCGCCTGGATGTACGCTTGTTAAAGCTGGCACTTTATACCGACGACGGAGACTGGATCGACATCGATTTTCGTTATGATTCATCCCGCAGCGACAACAGCTATGTGCTTCCTTTACCCGCATTACCCGAGGCGGTCTACTATGTCGCGCAATGGTCAGTAGTGGACGAACGGCAACGCTTTCTCAGCGGCGAATTTCGCTTTACCTACGGTCCCGGTGCCATCCCGCCTTCGGAAACGATAGAAGCCGGCTACCGGGATGTTGCCGAAGAGAATCTCCCGAGTACCGGTTCTTATGTGAGAAGCCGGGATTGAGTACAGTATTGATGTACCTGATCCCGTGTAGGCAATCTTCCGCGCACGTTTATTTGAAGGTAAATCCCTGATCAGCCAGAAACTGTCGCATATGCGGCCGGCATTTTTCCGACAGCAATTCCGCCACCTGCTCGCTCCAGCTGATTCCATGTCCGCCACCAGTCCGGGTTCGGTAATATTCGCGAATCCGGGAATCATATTCAGCGATCGCCTCGCGATCCCCTTCTTCGTTGTAGACTTCGTCCTTGACGATAACCGATACCGGCAACCGGGGTTTGACTTCCGGATTCTGATCCGGATAACCCAGACACAGCCCGAATACCGGATACACTCCGCGCGGCAGCTTCAGCAGGGCCGAAACCGGTCCAGGGTTATTGCGAATACCACCGATATAACAGATACCGAGACCCTCTGACTCCGCCGCAACGACCAGGCTTTGAGCCGTCAACGCCACATCGACCGTGGCAATGATGAAATGTTCGGTGAAATCTCCGGCAAACTCCTTGCCATACTCTCTACAGTAATTCCCTGCACGCTTTAAATCAGCACAAAACACCATGAATTCTGCCGCAGTAGCAACATAAGCCTGATTGCCAGCCAGCTGGGCCAGCTGTTGACGCGTTTGCAGGTTACGTATCCGGATGATTGTGGCTGCCTGCAGAAAGCTTGAGGTAGCCGCCGCCTGCCCGGCTTCAATCAGGCGCGTAAACAGATCTTCATCGATGGGCTGGGCGGTAAATTTCCGGATGCTGCGGTGTCTTTTCAGCAGTTCTATAACATTATCCATGGGAGACCTGTGAGTTTTTGCTAGCGATTGAACAGTGATTCAAGAAAGGCCGGTACTATATCATTGGCAAAGTTGGTTTCGGCATTAAACAAGACCACAATCCCCAGATTTTTTTCCGGCACCAGTGCCATCTCGGAACGAAATCCCCGCACCCCGCCACCATGGTGGACGACCCGATGACCGCGAAAATCCAGCACCCGCCAACCCATGGCGTAGTAGGCATGTTCGACCCCTTCCCAGCGATTGAAGTAATTCCCGTAGGGTGTCTCGACCACTGGTTTGTGAGCAGCCTGCAAAAGAGCGGGCGGCAATACCTCGGGAAAGGCGCCGAGATTGGCCCGCGCCCAGATTGCCATATCCAATATGCTGGCATTGATTCCCGCTGCCGGGGCTACTGAATAGTACGCCGGATTATTGGTCGTGGGACGCCAGCTTCCACGCACCTTTCGATGCGGTGAGGTGTGGTTGCTGTTGCTTTCAAAAGTTTCCAGACCGGTGGAGGCACTGCTCATGCCCAGGGGCAAAAATAAATGTTCGTAAAGATATTGCTCATAACTCTGCCGGGTGCTGAGCTCAACCACATCGCCGATCAATGAAAAAATCACATTTTGATAACCATAACACTCACCTGGCTGACAGACGGTCGGGATTTCTTTGAACTTTTCCCGGATTTTTTCATAGGCAACACCATCATCCAGCATATTCGAATAGGCGTGGGGCATTAGTCCGGTGGTATGACTGACGATGTTTTTTAAAGTGATGGTGTTTGAACCGGTACCTGATCCGATCTGAATCTGCGGGAACAAGGTTTTGATCGGCGTATCCCAGCTTTGCAGTTTTTCCTGCTCTACCAGCAGTGTGGCCACCGTTCCGGCGAATGTCTTGGACATTGAAGCAATACGGAACAAGGACTGGGCAGTAACCGGTTCGATGGATTGTTGATTCCTGACACCCCAGGTCCTTACATCAAGCACCGCTTCACGCGACACTATAGCGACAGCGACTCCAGGTAACTGCTCCGCTTCACTTTCACTCCTGAGCCAATCCAGATAAACAGAAAAATCCTCCCGCATCACCCGACCCGACTTGACCTCGCTGCGGTAAATTTCGGGTTGCGCATCCTGCGCCACTATATTGGTCACATTGACCAGTAGCGGAGTCAGAATCAGTAACGCCAGGAATTTGCAGCGATTCACAAAATACCGCCGGTACTTGCGCATAAATTCGATTGTTCCAAAAGAGCTGTCACTCGGATCCGGGTCAAGGCTAACAGACTGACCGGGTTTTGACCTGCAGCGGTTCAAATAATTCCATAAAAAAGGCCGACTTAACATTGCTATTAAATCGGCCAAGACGTAGCGCATTTGAGCCTGCTACCCCGGATGATGCAAAAGTCGTACTCAGGACATGATCAACAGCATCCTGCGCTCTTCACGCAGCACCGTCAGTGCGATCAGTCCTTCGCTGGTAACGATTCTGCGATTGAAATCTGCGAGGTCTTCCACCGCTTCCCGATTAACCTCGATAATTACATCACCTGGCCGCAAACCGGCTGCTGCTGCACGGCTTTGCGGATCTACCGCCGCAACCGCCACACCATCGGCGACAGGATTGTCAGACAATCGGGCACCATTGAAGTCCGGACGACTGGCGGGGCGAGGCGCGTCCGATTGGGCGACGGACGCCCGGTCATTGCCTATTAGCGTGGCCGCAAGTTGCATTTCCCTGCCGTTACGAATCAGATTCAACTGCACTTGCTGATCGACTCCCAGCAAACCAATGGCATTGCGCAGCTCGCGTCCGCTTGCAACCGGGTTGCCGTTTATCGAAGTAATTACATCGTAGATTTCAACGCCGGCCTGTTCGGCAGCGCCACCGGGCAGTACATTGGTGACCAATGCCCCGGTTTGATGATCAATTTTCAGTGTCTCGGCCAGCTGTGGGGTCAGATTGCTTATCTGCACACCGAGCAATCCCCGACGTACTTCGCCATCCCGTTCCAGGTGAGCCATCACAGTGGCAACCATATTGCTGGGAACCGCAAACCCGATGCCATCACTGCCGCCGCCATTGCCGCTGATGATTGCCGAGTTAATGCCGACCAGGAGTCCTTCCATATCGACCAGCGCACCACCGGAGTTGCCGACATTGATCGCGGCATCAGTCTGAATATAGTCCTCGTAGTTTTCATTGTTCAGACCAGCACGGCCCAGGGCACTGACGATGCCAGCGGTCACGGTCTGGCCGATCCCGTAGGGATTACCGATGGCGACTACAAAGTCACCGATGCGCACGGTGTCGCTGTCGGCAAATGCAATCGCCGTCAGGTTTGTCGCTTCTATTTTAAGCAAAGCGACATCGGTACCCGCATCACTGCCGAGCAACTCTGCGGTCAGGCTTCGGCCATCGTTGAGAATAACGGTGATCTCCTCAGCATCATCGATAACATGATGATTGGTAATCACATAACCTTTAACCGCATCGACAATCACACCCGATCCGGCGCCGATGGCCCGATTACGCTGTCCCGGCTGCGGCCCAAGACGCTGCTGTGGCAGGTCAAAATCGAAAAAACGACGCAACTCATCCGGAATCCTGTCGCCATTGAAAGAGTAAAGATCGGGACCCTCGACAGAATTGCTGACTCTGATACTGACTACGCCGGGAATGACATGCTCCAGCATGGGCGCCAGCGACGGAAGACCCTGTTGTACGGCTGCAGCACTCAAGGCCAGACTCTTGTTCACCCCCAGCGCCATCACCAGCATCAGGGCCAAGTTGCAATAACGGTGTAATTTCATGGCAATACTCCTTTGTCTCGCTATAGTGTGACCGACGAACCAATTCTGATGAAGTGCCTGGACGACACTCCGATTGACGGGGATATTGGGGTTTTGGCGATTGAACTACCTGAATTTGCGGTGAAAATATTGTCCAGAAAAGCTGCGGGAGCAGCTTATTAGCCCTTGCTGGGTTAAGCTTTACGATTAACAGGTACTCAAAAATTCATGCAGGACATGAATCAGGAAAAAATCAAACCATGAACCGTGTTCAAACCCGACAAATCCAATTGCAGGCGCCCCTGGAATGCGAGTTCCGGCTGGGCGAATGGCATGTGTCGCCTGCCCTTAACCAGCTGCGACTGGATAATGGCCTGGCGCGGAGTCTGGAACCGCGGCTGATGCATCTGTTGTGTTATTTGGCCGCCAATCGAGCTCAGGTGTTGAGTCGAGATCAGTTGACCAGTGAGTTATGGCCCATCGTAGTCGTCAACGAAAACTCCCTGACCCGGGCAATTTCTGAATTAAGAAAGCAGCTTGCCTCGGACACGACCAGAGGTGTTCAATACCTGCAAACCATTTCGAAGCGCGGTTACCGGCTTAGCACTGAAATTAAAATCGTCAATCCAGCAGATCAGCAACATGTGCCATTTCCGCCTCGCCGACACAGAAGGCATACCTTGGCCGTGCTGGCAACGGCCGCATCCCTGACACTCGCCACCGGGTTATTCCTTTTCCAGTTACCCGCTCACAATTCGGCAGTCGTGCCTGTAGCTGATCAGACTGTCTACGACAGGGTTATCGATACTGCACCCGCGTACAGCACCCGACTCGTTACCCTGAATGCCAGTGACAGGGGCAAACCGGCTGCGTTTCAATTTACAGATCAACCGCAGTCGCATGAGAAACCGGTACTGTCCAGTGACGGCACGACGATTGCATTCATTCGCTACGATAACAGCGGCTCCACTATCTTCCTTGGTAACGTGGATACAGCCAAACCGCCGGTGGCGGTTTTCAACAGCAAGGCATACCTCTCCAACCTGAGCTGGTCACCGGTGGGTCCGGCTCTGCTGTTTGCCGCCAGGCCTTTGAGTCGAACCGCTGCTGTGCTGGGGGAAAAAAATATCGAGGCGGATCTGATGTTGCTTGATCTGGAAACCCTTGAAGCTACAGTTTTGCTGGATAACACTGGCAGTAACAGACCGGCAGCCTCGATTGCCGAGATCAAACTTACCTGAGCAGCGCCAGAACTTTCAGTGCTCTCCCGGTCCGGTAACTGTCGAGAGCCAGGCGGTCACGACCAGGATCAACAGTCCTGCCAGCATTTCCCCGCCAATACTGCGGCGCAATTTAACCGCTCCGCCACTCTGCAAGACTTTTGGTGACAGATACCATTTGTTAAGCCCGGCCAGACTCAAAAGCAGCAGAACCAGCAGAAGTTTGATCAGTAATGCTCTTCCATAGGGGCTGGTAAATACCTGATCCAGGGAAGCAAACAACTGCCACACCATTACCCCGCCTGCTGCGATCAAAATTGCAACAATTACTACCGCGATCCTGCTGAACCGCAGCAAACCTGTGTGCAAGGATTCTGATCCAAACTCCCTGGTCATCATCCAAAGCGGAAACAGTGCACCAAGCCAAAGCGACATGGCACTGACATGCAGGATCAATCCAAGCTGCGATGCCAATGGTTGCGTTGCCATATGTCCGGTCATTCGCAGCGAAAAAATAACCAGCGCCAGACCGGCGGTATTGTAAATGACAAGAGTGTTATCGAAGCGATGGCGTGGCGGTCGATCAAGACGGGAAATATGGACCAGTGCCGCAAGCTGCCCTGCGAGTAACAGAAGAAATCCGCTGAGTCGCAGTACGGTTGCATCACCCACCGGCAGCTGCAGGTAGAACGAAATCAGACTCCAGTCAAACATCCCGGACATGCCTGACTGGTTTACACCACCTACCTGCACCAGAAAGTAAACGGCAACAGCATGAAAGCCGAGCACCGTACCAAGTAAGGTGTAGAGTAAGTTGCGTTGTCGGAAGCGGCGACTGCTGTCAGCAATCAGCCATTGGGCGTAAGTACCGCCAACAGTGAATATCAGAGCAAGATAAAAGGTGAGACGGGAAACCAGACCCGCTGCCTCCCATCCACTCAGCTCAGGCATGACCGTCAGTGATTGACGTGATCCGCCGGTTCATGACCTGAACCGGTATGCGACGCATCGTGTGCATGCGCCGGGTCGTGTTGATGACCCTCACCATGTTGCATGACAGCGGCAGGATCCACAGTAAATGCAAAGCTGTTGCTGACAGTATGACCATCAGGCCCGATGGCAGACCAGTTAACCGTATAGGCCGCTGGCGCCAATGGCGGTAAGGGCAAAACAAATTCGGTGCTGGCTTCTGCAATCGGCTTGAAGCCGGTTTCCATGGCGTGTTGACCCAGGTGCAATACTTCCATTTTTACCAGACTGACCGCTGCGGTGAATACCAGTTTCAATTCAGTCGGTGCCACATTGATCACGGCGGTGTCTGCCGGACTGGATTCCTTGAGTGCGGTATGGGCCATGCCAGGACTGCTGAAGAAAGCCAGCATGCAAACGGCACCAAGCAAGGCAATGCGCGAGTAAAGTTTCATAATCTTAACCTCAGATACTGTCTGGTTTGGTATCGGCAACCATGGCTGCAAATTGCCCGTTAGTATGCCAGTTTTGCCTGGATTCCACACTCAAATTCTGCCCGTATGACTGCTGGTCGGCTTGTCGTCCTTTGCGTATAGTGCGAAACCTGTGAGCAAATCAAGTCCACAATCCATTTCCACTGCCAAAGTAGCCTGGTATTCCGCTACGGCACTGGTTATTGCCAATATTATCGGTGCCGGCATCTTTACCACGACCGGGTTCCAGGCGGCTTCGCTGGGTCACCCGACCCTGATCCTGATGCTATGGATGGTGGGTGGTTTATTGGCGTGGTGCGGTGCGCAATGCTATGCCGAGCTTGGAGCGATGATGCCAAGAGCGGGCGCCGAATACGCCTACTTGCGAGAAACATTCGGACCGCTGTTTGGTTTCATGTCGGCAGTCATCTCCCTGGTGGCCGGTTTTTCTGCGGCTATCGCGGCTGCGCTCAAGGCTTTGATTCGCTATCTTTCGGCGTTTTTCCCGGTGCTTTCCGACCCTGTACCGGTCATGGGACTGATCAAAATTGATGACGCTGCAGCCATTGTCCTTGTTTGGCTATTGGTGGCGGTCCATTCCCGCAGCCTGAGTCTGGGCTTCCGCTTTAACGATCTTGTAACCTTGATGAAAGTCACCGGCATCACTTTGATTCTGCTGCTTGGGTTTGCTGTCGGCGACGGCGATGTAGCAAATCTGGCAGTCGTGTCACAGACCTTTTATGACCAGGGACTTGTTCAGCTGTTTTCCTCGTTTTCGGTCTCCCTCATTTTCGTCATGTTCTGTTTCAGTGGCTGGAATGCAGCTGCTTACATTGCACACGAAATAAAGGATGTGCAAAAAAATCTTCCCCGCGCCTTGATGCTGGGCACATTGATCGTTACCGGCCTGTATCTGGCCCTCAATTTACTGTACTTCTATGGTGCCGATGTATTCCAGTTGTCCGGTGTTGCCGAAGTGGGTCTGGTGGCGGCAGAACACCTTTTTGGCACAACCGGCGTAACTTTAACGGTGATCGTGCTGTCCGTATCTATCTTTGCCTCAGCTTCAGCGATGACCATTGCCGGACCACGTGTTTATTTCGCTCTCGGTCAGGATCACAAACTACTTGGGTTTCTGGCTCGAACCAAACCGCATAGCAGCGTTCCGGTCAATGCGCTGGTATTACAGGGAATTGTAACCACATTATTGATTCTGTCCGCCCGTATCGATCAGATCATTCAGTACGCCGGGTTCTCTCTGGTGCTCTTTTCCGCCCTGGCGGTTGCCAGCGTCATGGTCTTGCGTAAACGTCGTCCGGACCTGGAACGACCATTTAAGGTAACCGCCTACCCGTTTACACCGGTTTTGTTTCTTTGTGCGAGCCTGTGGATGATGATCTGGAATCTGACCGGACCCTATTGGTTCGAGTCCCTCATGTCTCTTGCCACCGTAGGGCTTGCTGCGCTTTTGTTTTCTCTGCTGAATCGAGCCGGTGAATAAGTTACCATGGGCATACTTTCTGCAAGCTGAACCAATATGAACGAACCAGCCAATAAAATTTCCCGAAACCTGCCCCCGGGCGAAGTATTCAGCCCGGAACAGCTGCGTACCCTGGCTGCCCGGATTAAAGACAGTGGCGAGCTGGGAAGGTCCAGGGTTTACGCCAGTTTGCTTGATTATCTGGTGCAATGCTCGATAGATGGTCGTCAGCCCAAGGAAATAGAAATTGCGATGGAGGTATTGGGACGCCAGACGGATTTTGACGTATCCAGAGACTCAGCTGTCAGAGTCTATATCCACCAGTTGCGCAAGAAACTGGATGCCTATTACCGGCAGCAGAAATGCGAAGATCCTTATCGAATCGTAATTCCCAAAGGTCAGTATACAATTGCTGCAGTTCCGCAGAAATTGCAGCCTTCTCCGGTGCCGGCCAAACCCGGGCTGAGCTTTAACTTCAACACAGCATTGCTGGCCAGTATAGCTTTACTGTTGGCAGCGAACCTCTGGTTTCTCATAGGCGAGAGAAACACCGCCAATTCAACAGCGCTGAACCATGTCGCGCCGCACCAGGTTTGGCAACCTCTGCTGGATGATGAGATTCCAATACTACTTGTGATGGGAGACTATTATATCTTTGGCGAACTCAATGCCAATGGCAACGTCGCAAGAATGATCCGGGAATTTGACGTCAACTCCAGTCGCGATCTGGAATCGAAAATTTTCAGTGACATCGAAGCCACCGAAAACTATCTCGACCTGGATTTGAGTTATATGCCGGAAGGCAGCGCCTATGCGTTGGTAAAAATTGCTCCATTGCTGCAAAGCACCGGCAAGCGGGTAAGTATCACGATGATGTCCGACCTTACAATCCAGGATATTCGCAGTAATCACATTGTCTATATTGGCTATCTCAGCGCACTGGATAAACTCTCTACCATGGCTTTCGCCGCATCAGGTCTGCGTATAGGCAGAAGCTATGATGAATTATTGAATCTCGAAACGGGTGTCTATTACACCAGCGACGCCGGGTTACCGGAGTCAGGCGCACAGTTCCGCGACTATGGTATGTTTTCCACTTTTCCCGCCAGCAGTGAAACCCAGCTTGTGGTGGTAGCGGGAATGCGGGATGCCGGATTGATGCATACCGCAATGGCAGTTTCAGACGAGACACTTCAGACCCAGCTCGACCAGATTCTGGGCACAGGCATGGACCCCCAACACGTCAGCTTTGAAGCGCTCTACGAAGTATTCGGCGTAGATCGCATGAACTTCAGCGCCAACCTGATTTACTCCAATCACACAGACCCGAGCTATATCTGGGGAAACCAAATCAGCAGTTTTGCAAACTGACCCGCATCCTGACGAATTACCGGTAACAATTACAAACGAAACAACAGTTCCTCTACGGTGGCATACACTTCCGCTTACTGACCGTTCTTGTACCGCGGACAGGTTGTGGTAGAGTAGCACCCCATTTTAAGAAATTCGCCCAATGCATACGGTTCAATTGAAAAAAGGACGCGACGCCTCTCTGTTGCGCCACCACCCCTGGATATTTTCCGGTGCCATCGAAAAAGTTTCTGGTAATCCGGCCAGCGGCGATACAGTTACGGTCACAAGTGACACGGGTACGGTGTTGGGTATGGGTGGATATTCCGCGATCTCGCAAATTCGCGTACGCATGTATACTTTTTCGGCCGCGAAAATCGATCGGGATTTTCTTGCCGAGCGGGTGAAGGCTGCACTGCGTAAACGTCAGTCAATCCTGGGGAACCCCGAGCGAAGTGCCTGTCGATTGATATTCGGCGAATCCGATGGTCTGCCCGGTCTGGTGGTGGACAAATACAATGATTTTCTGGTCTGTCAGTATCTGTTTACCGGTATGGAACGATGGAAACAGGAATTGACCGGAATTCTTGCCGAACAAACCGGATGCCGTGGCATTTACGAGCGTTCTGATGTGGGAATTCGCGACCGGGAAGGACTGCCGCCAACCGAGCGTTTGTTGTGGGGCGAATCGCCACCGCCGGAACTGGTAATCCAGGAATATGGCATGCAACTGGGAGTGGATGTCATTGCCGGGCAGAAAACCGGTTTTTATCTTGACCAGGCTGAGAATCGGCGCATAGCTGGCAGCTGGTGTGCCGACCGGCGCGTACTCAATTGTTTTGCTTATTCTGGCGGATTTTCCGTCGCCGCCTTGCAGCAGGGCGCAGTCGAGGTCACCAGTGTTGATTCCTCAGCCCCGGCACTGGCAATGGCCAGGGCAAATGTCAAGAGAAACGGATTTGAGGATGAGCGACACCCACTGGAAAACGGCAATGTCTTTCACCTGTTGCGGGACTGGCAAAAAACAGGCCGAAATTTTGAAGTGATAATTCTCGACCCGCCGAAGTTTGCTGAAAGCAAGAGTCAGGTCATGAAGGCTGCGCGTGCCTACAAGGATCTGGCACTGCAAGCGGTTCGCCTGCTGGTCCCTGGTGGTGTATTGATCAGTTTCTCCTGTTCCGGGTCTATCGATATGAATCTGTTTCAGAAGATTACGTCTGACGCTTTGCTCGACGCCCATCGGGAAGGTGATGTGGTGCAATACCTGCATCAATCACCTGACCATCCTGTGGCGCTGACCTTTCCCGAAAGCCAGTACCTTAAAGGTCTGGTGTGCAGAATAAACAATTAGAGTCCTATTCCGATATTGGCATTGTTAAGGCGATAACCTGATAATGGAAATCCATGGAAATTGATCTGACCGAATACACCAAGTTTTTCATTGCCATGATTGCGATTGTCGATCCTTTGGCGATCCTGCCACTTTACGCCCAGCTCACAAGCAATCTTTCGGATCATGACAAAACGCGTATGGCGCGGCGTGTCGCTCTTGCTACGTTTGCAGCGCTTACCGTAGCACTGTTTCTCGGTCAGTACATATTGAGTTTCTTCGGTATCTCCATTGCTTCATTCCGCATCGCCGGCGGACTGCTGTTGATGATCATGGCATTTCAATTGATTTATCTGCCCATGGCTGAACAGGTAGGCGGATCCGAATCCGGGACGATTGACACCCAAGTGGTAGTGCCGCTGGCAATACCCCTTCTGGCCGGTCCAGGTGCATTTTCAACGGTAATCGTATTCAGTTTTCGTAATGACACCTGGTGGCATTACGGATTGATCTCTGCCTGTATTGTTCTGCTTGGTCTTATCACCTGGATTGCATTACACATGGCTGGCAAGATTCTTCGTCATGTCAGCGCCACCGGTATTGCCATAACGGTAAAGGTGATGGGATTGATCATGGCGGCGATCGCCGTTGAGTTTATCGCCAACGGCGTTCGCGCCCTTGTCACCGCCTGATCAACTGCCGTATTTGGCGAGTTCCTTTCTGGCAACTACCCGTCGATGCACCTCATCAGGACCGTCCGCCAATCGCAGGGTACGTTGGCTGGTCCACAATGATGCCAGCGGAAAATCCTGTGATACACCGGCGGCACCATGCATCTGTATTGCACGATCAATCACTCGCAAGGACATATTGGGAACCGCCACCTTGATCTGGGATATGGCATCGCGCGCTGCCTTGTTTCCAATCGTATCCATCAACCAGGCGGCGCGTAGCACCAGCAACCGGCACATATCAATCTCTATACGACTGTCGGCGATGACATCGTAATTCCCACCCAGCTCTGCCAGCGGTTTGCCAAAAGCCTCACGACCAAGCGCGCGCTTACACATCAGTTCCAGCGCTTTCTCGGCAGCTCCAATAGAGCGCATACAATGGTGTATACGTCCCGGTCCGAGACGACCCTGGGAAATTTCGAATCCTCGACCGCGGCCCAGAATAATACTGGATTCCGGCACCCGCACATTGGTAAAGCGGATATGCATATGACCGTGCGGGGCATCGTCCCGCCCAAACACTTCCATCGGTCGTATAACTTTTACACCGGGTGTATTCATCGGCACCAGTATCTGTGACTGGCGTGTATATTTGGGCGCGCCGGGGTCGGTAATCACCATCACAATCATGATCTTGCATCGTGCATCACCGGCACCGGAAATATAGAACTTTTCACCGTTCAGCACCCACTCGCCTTTGTCCAGCACTGCGGAAGTACAGATATTGGTGGCATCCGACGAGGCTACATTGGGTTCAGTCATGGCAAAGGCAGAGCGAATCTTGCCTTCCAGCAGGGGTTTCAGCCATTGCTGCTTCTGTTCTTCGGATCCATACCGTTCCAGTACTTCCATATTGCCGGTGTCAGGCGCACTGCAATTGAACGCTTCTGACGCCAGCCGGCTGTGGCCCATGATTTCCGCGAGGTGGGCATACTCCAGATTGGTAATTCCGGCGCCACCCTGACTTTTGGGAAGGAAGAAATTCCACAGTCCCATGGTCTTTGCTTCGGCTTTCAATCCATCAAGAATCTCATCCTGTCTGGGCGTATGGGACCATCGATCGCCAACGCTGATCTGCTCGTGATATTCGCGCTCGAGGTGTTCCACTTTCTCGGTAATGAATACGCGGATCTTTTCGCGAATTTCCACCATCTCGTCTGACAGACCCAGATTCATCATTTTCACTATCTCCCAATGGACTTGAATATTATTCTCTGCCGGTTGTAAACCATGTCAGCCAGTAATTGTACCGCCACCGTCAATTACTATGGTTTGACCTGTGGTAAAACTTCCTGCTTTTGAGGCAAGGAAAACTGCCGCTCCGGCTATCTCTTCCGGCTCACCTATGCGTCGCAAAGGATAGCGGGAAACTGTTGCCGCATAGGTGTCGGGATTCTCCCACAGCGCACGCGCAAAGTCAGTGCGTACGAGTCCCGGTGCTATACAATTTACCCGCACGTTGCCCGGGCCCCACTCAACTGCCAGATTTCGGGCAATTTGCATATCAGCAGCCTTGGAAATCGCATAGGCCCCAAGCTTGTCGGTACCTTTCAAACCGGCGATGGAAGAGATAATGATTACTGCACCACCACCGAGTTTAACCATTCCAGGAATCACCAACTGGCAAAGTCGATGCGCACTACCGATGTTTGCATGCATTATCTTGTCGAATGCCGCATCGGGAATATCCTGAGACGGACCATAGAAAGGATTCAAGGCCGCATTGCACACGAGAACGTCAATCGGTCCAAGCTGTCTTTCAGTTTCTGCTACCAGGTGCTGCAACTGCTCCTTGTAGTTGATATTGCAGGCGATCGGTATTGCGGTTCCACCGGCAGCAGTGATATTCCCAGCCACTTCATCACAGGCTGGCTGGTTCCGGCTGGAAACAACCACGCTGGCACCATGCGCCGCCATTTGCTCGGCTATGGCAAGTCCGATTCCCTTGGTAGACCCGGTAATCAGAGCCACCTTGCCGGTTAGATCAAATAAACTCATTGCATCTCTCCCTCTCGCTGATTTTTATATTGCCGCTGCGATCATTACTCCCGATCTCAATGCGATTCCCAGGGTTTTGAGCCTTTACTTATACTGGTTCCGCCATCGACGGGAATTACCGTCCCGTTGGTGTAGGCCCCTGCTCTGGATGCCAGGTACACCAGTATCCCGACAATCTCTGCAGCCTGCCCTATGCGTCCCAGCGGACAGTCAGCGGCAATGTCCTTGCCGTAATTGGCAAGTACGTGATCGGTCATTCTCGATTCAAAAAATCCTGGAGCAATCGCATTGACGGTGATATGTCGCGGCGCCAGATCCACTGCCAGAGTACGAGTCAAATGATGCAGGGCCGCCTTGCTGGCCGAATAGGCGAAAGTCGGAACCCGCTGGACTACCGGAACCTGCAATCCGTCCATGGAACCTATATTGATAATTCTGGCTGGATCTTTTGCGGTGCCGGCTTTTTCCAGCAGCGGCAGGAGATCCCTTGTAAGAGAAAAAACCGCATTCAAATTCGTATCCAGTACCTTGGCGAAACCGGCATCCGGATAATCCTCTATTTTCGCGCCCCAGTTTGTACCGGCATTATTGACCAGGATGGATAATCCTCTGTCACCTTCGAGGCTAGTGATCCGCTCTACCAGCAATGCCCGATGCGCAGGTTTGGTGACATCGCTGCAAACTGCTGTGCATGAACCAAAGCGTTGCAACTCGACCAGAGCCTGGTCGCACTTTTCCTTGCTGCGCGAGGCGATGTAGACTCTTACCCCGTTTTGCAGCAATCCTTTGGCCATGGTGAGACCAAGACCACTGGAACCACCGGTAAGCAGCGCGGATTTTCCCTGCAACCGGAATAAAGTGTCGATGCTGAACTCTTCGCCGGCGGTGGACATGCTATTCGTCCGCAATTTTTACAAGTTGCTTGCCGAAGTTTCTGCCTTTGAGCATACCGCGGAAAAGTTCCGGCGCATTCTCGATGCCAACGCCGACAGATTCACGATATTTGATTTTTCCTTCACTCACCCAGGTACCGAGCTGGCGCGTGGCCTGAACCCAGCGATCCGCCCACTCGGTAACGACAAAAAAGCGATGTTCCGGTACCTTGTCGAGCTTTTGCAGTATCTGGAATGGCGATTCCGATTTGCTGATATCCTCATCGTTGTAATTCGAAACATAACCACAGATAGGCACTCTGGCACCTTCGTTCAACAGTGGAGCGACTGCCCGGGTCACATCGCCACCGACGTTTTCAAAGTAAATATCAATGCCGTCTGGACAGGCTCGCCGCAATTCAGCCTGAAGATTGCCGGCCTTGTAATCGAGACATTCATCAAATTTCAATTGCTCCTGAACAAAACGACACTTTTCCGGTCCCCCGGCTATACCAACCACGTGCAATCCCTTGAGCTTGGCAATTTGCCCGACTACTGATCCGACAGCACCTGATGCAGCTGCCACTGCCAGAGTTTCACCGGCTTTGGGTTTGCCCAGTTCCAACAGGCCAAAATAGGCGGTCCTGCCGGGCATGCCCACTACACCAAGATGGGCCGACAGGGTCCCGTTATTCAGGTCAACCTTCATCAGTCTTGGAGAATCATCACCGGTAACAATCATCGTCTGCCAGCCACAATGGGCAGTGACATAATCACCAACGGCGAACTTTTTTGAAGTACTCTTGATTACCACACCGGCACTTTCACCGATCATGGTATCTCCGATCTTCATCGGTTCCGCGTAGGATTTGATATCTCGCATGCGCCCGCGCATATACGGATCCAGTGAGAGCCAGAGCACCTTGATCAGAATCTGGTCGGGCAACAGATCTGGTACATCCACTTCCTCCAGCCGAAAGCAGGAATCTTCCGGTTCACCTACCGGACGTTTGGCAAAAATGACCCGCTTGTTCTTTGTTGTCATTGCGCTTGTTCTCCCACCCTGTTGAATCAGAGCCGCATACTACCCCGGCTCAGGAAGCAGCGGCAACCGGGGTTACACAGTTGGAAAATACCTTGTCCAGAACCGACAAAGCCTGTGCAATTTCCTGTTCTTGCACCAGGAGTCCGGGAATGAGCCGAATAACTCCACCCCGGGTCGGTGTAACCAGCAGTCCGTGCTCAAGACTGGCACTGGTAACGTGCTTGACCAACTGATCATCTCCCAGGTCCAGAGCTGTCAGCAGACCCACACCACGCACTTCCCTGATCAGCGCGGGGTATTTGCGGCGCAATCTTTCCATCCCTTCAATCAACGATTTGCCAATCCGGCTCACATGACTGGCGATATCCAGGTCCTGTAGCGCACTAACCACCGCACAGGCCACAGCTGAACCGAGAGGGTTGCCGCAATAGGTGCCACCATGATCGCCTTTTTCGATACCAGAATTGACCCGGTCGTTGATGGCCAGGGCCCCAAACGGAAAACCGCCGGCAATGCCCTTGCCCATGGTCATAATATCCGGGTGAACGGGATTGCCAGAGTGCTGAATGGCAAAGAACTTGCCGGTTCGACAGAATCCCGTCTGGATTTCATCAATGATCAGCATGGCACCATGGCTAAGGCACAGGCGCTCCGCCAATGCGAGATAACCGTCAAGTGGAATTCTGACCCCGCCCTCGCCTTGAATCGGCTCAACAATAAAGGCTGCAGTATTACCGTCGATTGCCTCGACCAGCGCAGCCTGATCTCCGAACGGTACAAAAGCTGTGTCGCTGATCTGTGGCAGGAAGCGATTGGTATTTTGGGTACCTCCGGAAACGGTCAAGGTATTGAACGTTCTTCCGTGAAATGATCCGAGGGCGGACACGATCCTGGTTCTACCAGTGATCTTGCGCGCCAGCTTGATCGCAGCATCATTGGCTTCGGCACCACTATTGGCGAAAAATACCCGATTCAGTCCTGCAGGTAACACCTGTTGCAGGGTCAGCAACAACCTGGCTCGCGCCGGCGAATAGGCAAACCCTGAATTTGGATTCTGGATTATCTTCCTGGCCTGACTACAAATAGCTTCGGTTATAACCGGGTGAGCATGCCCAAGGCAGGTAACACCCCAACCCGAAGTAAAATCCAGATATTTCTTGCCGGACTCGTCCCAGACATAGTTCCCTTCACCCCTTTCTATAACCAGCGGCTGCCGCTCATAGAACTCAATCCCAAGACAATCCTCCACCTCCATCACGTTCATGTTCGGTCTCTCCTGCTTCAAGAATTTTCCGGCAAATGAACCCGAAACCGGCCAGACCGGCCGCTATCAGGGCAAAAAAAAACCTCTAAGGCCGGAGACACTTAGAGGTTTTTTGAAAAACGTTTGTCAGTTATTCGTCAATCAGCTCCAGGCATCTCGATTCTGTGCGCACGGGCGGCGGCCGCAGGCGCAAGCATACGAACTGCGATGGCTGCGGCAGCTCGTAGTGAAGAAATGGCAGGTTTGAACATAAATCGCATTGGTCTGGATATCTTGGTCATCAAAAATGATGGCGAACTTTAGGGGATTCAACCCACACTGTCAACGCCCCCAGAACAAACGTCGAATGGAAATCTCATTCTGCTCCGTTGCCTGGTCAATCTCTAGCCCTTCGTCAGGAGCATTGACGTCAATATCAAAATATGGATTTTCAAAGGTATAGGCTTGCGGCTCACGGTTGGTGATTTCACCTTCGATCACAATGAGCAGGATGTAACTCACCAACACCGTCAACAAAAGGGTGTAACGATTTCTCAAAACTGTTCTATTGACAAGATTCTGCATGGCGAATATCCCTGAAATATTAATCTGCAAATCGACGCATGTAAGTGGCACCGGTTATTATCAACGACCCCAGAAAAATGCCGAACAGCATGTCGTAACTGAACAGCCGGTCAAAGAAATCACTGGGCTGTAAAACCAGGTAACTGTAAAAGCCGGATCGACTCTCGCTCCAATCAGCCAGATACTGGGTGTCAAATACCAGTCCTTCCAATATCGCAATCAGGATAAAAGTAACAATCGCCCACATCAGGGGCTGGCTCTTGGCAAAGGCAGAAAACAACAGCAACCAGCCCAGCGTTGGCAGCAGCCACAATCCGGCCAGAACCACCGTCATATAAACCAGCAGTGCACAATTGAGTATGGCAACCAGCATCTGACCCAGACCCACCGAATCAACGTCATTGATAGCTGCCAGGACCGTGATACTGAACGCACAAACCAGCATTAGCACAACCAGCACAGCTACCATGAAGATTGGCGCGATGAAACCGGCTGTAATTACCTTGGACATAACAGTATTGATATTGGCTACCGGCATGGACTGCCAGAACAGAATGCTCATATCACGACGGTCCTGATAAAGCGTATTAATCAGGTATGCCAACAATCCAATAAATAACGTAATCACGAAAGGCACCGCCATCGGCATCAGCAATGGCGCAAGGGCTGAGCCGCGCATTCCTTCAGTGATCTCTCCTGCCTGGGTCAACAGCACGACGATGACGTCCTGGGCGCCAAAGTTGATTACCCACAGCAGGGCAGCAAGTAACAGGATAGCGACCAGGATCGGGCCACCGAGAAACAGATTTCTGTGTTCAAGCAGTTCTCGTTTTATGAGAGCGCCATATTGTCGCAACAGGAAATTATTCATTGGCTGTCTCACCCTTCAATTTGGCAACGAACAAATCAGAGACACTGGGTGTGTAAAGCTCACCCAGAGTTTCGAGCAATTCGCGTTGAACATTTTCATAGATAAACGTTTTTTTACCCAGAACACTGCGACGATGGATCGGACCCAACTGCTCTGCCCGCTCAATATTTTTGCTCTCCACCAAAACTTCTGTGTAATGGTTTGGTAAATCTGCCATTTGCACATCGAGTGCAATCCGGCCTTTGTTGATAAAGACCAGCTGGGTCAACAGAGTTTCAATCTCTTCCACCTGATGGGTGCTGATGATCACGGTTCTGTTACCATCAAAATAATCATTCAGGAGCCGATCATAAAATTCCTTGCGGTAAATAATGTCCAGGCCGAGAGTAGGCTCATCCAGTACCAGCAGCTTCACATCAATTGCCATTACCAATGCAAGATGCAACTGGGTGACCATACCTTTTGAAAGTGTCTTGATTTTGCTGCCGGTCTGAATCTGTGTTGTAGCCAGAAAATGTTCTGCCTTGTTTCGGTCAAAACGCGGATGTACTCCCGCTACGTAGTCGATCACGTCTCTGACTTTCATCCATTTCGGCAATATACCGACGTCCGCAATAAAACAGACTTCTTCCATCAGTTTATGGCGTCCGTTGCGGGGATCACGCCCGGCCACCGACAATTCACCCTCGAAATCACACAGGCCGGTAAAGGCCTTGAGCGTGGTAGTTTTTCCGGCACCGTTGGGTCCGATCAATCCAGTGATGGCGCCGGCCTGGATGTTGAGATCAACACCGTTGAGGGCGGCGAACTTGCCATAATGCTTGGCCAAACCTTTGGCTTCAACGATTGTCGTCATTTCGACTTACCATCAGTCTTGCCAGAAACAGCTTTCGTTCCACGGATGAGCTGATCCATGTCCAGATCAAGGCGCGCAATCCTTTCCATAATCGCCGGCCATTCCTCACTGAGAAATTTTTGCTTTTCATCACTTCTGAGTTTTGCTCGTGCACCTGTAACCACATACATTCCTAGCCCCCGTCTCTTCTCGACCAACCCTTCATCCACCATCATCTGAAAGGCCTTCGATACCGTAATTGGATTAATGCGCTGTTCGCTGGCAACCTGACGAACTGACGGCAAAGACTCACCTTCGTGCAGTACCTCATCGAGGATCAATTCAACCAATCGATCCCGCAGCTGCAGGTAAATAGGTTCTTTGTCGTTCCAGTTGATTTGCATAGCGTGTAGCGCTTCACTAGTGTTGTAGGTAACTATAACACCGAATCACAAAGGCGCAAGGATTTTTTAAAGGAAACTACTGACGGGTTTCCAGAACGGTATTTTCTTCAATTAATTCAGCAAGTTCCGATTCTGTGAATCCGAATTGCAGGAGGATTTCACGACTGTGCTGACCGTATTTTGGCGGAGTGCTGTGTATGGAACCCGGCGTCCTGGACATCTTGATGGGAATTCCAGACATCTTGTACCAGTCCATTTCCACGCTCATCTGGCGATGCAGTGTATGCGGATGGTTTACCACCTGTTCGGTGTTGTAGATCGGACCACTGGGCAATCCGGCATTGAGCAGGCGCGGGAATAACGCCAGGCCGTCAATCCTGACCAGGGTGGATTCCAGTTCAGCTTTGAGCGCGTTGCGATGGTTGACGCGATCAATATTGTTGCGGAAGCGGTCGTCCTGCAAAAGGTCCATGCGATCCAGCTCCTTGCACAACTTCGCGAAGGCGCCGTTATTGCCCGCTCCGATAAAGATATCTACCGTCGCGGTCCTATAGCTGTCATAAGGACTGATATTGGGATGTGCATTTCCGGTTGGGCCGGGTATCTTTCCGGAATAATTGTAGTTGGCGATATGCGGATGCATCAGCGAAACCGCGCAGTCATACAGGGTCATGTCAAGGTATTGGCCCAGGCCTGATTTTTCTCGCTCTGCCAGGGCCATCAAAATAGAGATGGCGGAGTAAAGTCCGGTTCCCATGTCCACCATGGCCAGTCCCAGCCTGGTGGGATGACTTCCCTCTTCACCATTAATGCTGAACCAGCCCGCCATGGCTTGCACAATCGCATCGTAACCGGGAAATCCCCCCAGAGGACCGTCAGAACCGAACCCACTGACACGGCAATGAATCAGTTTAGGAAAACGCTTCAGCAATACATCCTGGTAACCAAGGCCCCATTTCTCCATTGATCCCGGCTTGAAGTTCTCTACCAGAATATCCGCTGTTTCAAGCAACCGGAGTAATACCTTGCGGCCATTCTCTTTGGTCAGATCCAATCCCATAGACCGTTTGTTTCGATTTACGCCGATGAAATAGGCTGCATCGCCTTCGTGAAACGGTGGTCCCCAATCTCTGGTTTCATCACCCCTGGGAGGTTCAATCTTTATAACATCTGCACCGTGATCGGCCAGTATCTGGGTGCAATAAGGGCCGCCCAGCACCCTGGACAAGTCAATCACTTTTAACCCGGCCAGTGAGCCGGATGGTCGCGCCATTTTACGCATAGAATTTTTCCCGACTGAAAACAAAAATGCGCCGACCGGCGCATCCAGGTAATCTTGTCCTGGCAAGAGAATAATTCAGCGGCGCAGCTTGTTCAAGCTGAAGCAGTTCAGTAGCAGAAATCCGCCAAAATATCCGGCGCGATGCCTTCCCTGCCCATGATCAGCCGCAGTCGTTTGAGCGCCTCAATTTGAATCTGTCTGACCCTTTCCCGGGTGAGACCTATCTCGGCTCCAATGATTTCAAGTGTTTCAATATCATGGCCATCAAGGCCAAATCGACGGCATAGCACTTCCCTGTGTTTTCCGGGCAGTAATCCTACCCAGCGAATGATTGATGCACGCAGCTCATCGCTTTCAAACTCTACTTGCGGACCGCATTGTTCTCCGGCGCTGAGTGTATCCAGCAAAGTCCGATCGGAATGAGCATTGACTGGTACGTCAGCAGATGTAACTCGCTCATTGATAGACATCAGCTTCTTTACCGTGCCGACTGGCTTGTGTGCCTCCGCCGCAATCTCTTCCACGGTTGGCTCGCGACATGATCTGATAGCTAGATTTCGCTCTACTCTCAGGTACCCGTTCAATTCCTTAACGATATGCACCGGCAGGCGTATCGTTCGTGATTGATTCATCAGACCACGTTCTATGCTTTGTCGAATCCACCAGGTGGCATAGGTAGAGAATCGGAAACCCTTGTCCGGATCAAACTTTTTCACCGCATGCAACAGGCCCAGATTTCCCTCTTCGATCAGGTCAAGAAGTGACAATCCCCTGTGCATATAACGGCGCGCAATTTTTACCACGAGGCGAAGATTACATTCCACCATTCGCTTGCGGCTGGCAGGATCTCCCGTTCGCGCGAGTCTGCCGATACGACGTTCTTCCTCGGCATTGAGCAATGGTGCATACCCGATTTCCTTCAGGTAAAGTCGCGTCGCATCATAAGTATTGTCGGTTGCCGCAGCAGTAACGGCAGACCGGTAGTCAGCCAGGCTGTTATTGAAGTAATTGGAGTTTTCTTCTTCAGACGGGATAGCCCAAGGCTGCAAATCTTCACTGTTCACGTGAGATTCCTTTCTCATTTCTTTCTCATTTCTTTCTCATTTGTTGTTGTAGTTAACAAATCCCTGTTAACGTTT
>JBBDXV010000208.1:0-5290 GCA_040902165.1 Pseudohongiellaceae bacterium | reverse complement strand
GCTATTGTCACAATCCTGTCATATTAAGTTGTTTAAATTGCCAGCTAAATCAACAGAGTAGATTATTACTGGAAAAGTAATATGTCGGAACCAACAATCCTGGTTGTCGATGACGAAACTGCCATCAGGGATATGATCGCGATTACGCTGGACTTGGCCGGATTCAGGTGCATTGCCGCTGAGTCAGCTCATCAGGCTCATATTTCCGTGATAGACCGGCGACCCGACCTTATACTGCTTGACTGGATGCTACCCGGCGGCAGTGGTATTGAGCTGGCCCGCCGTCTAAAACGGGATGAAATGACTGCTGATATACCGATCATTATGCTCACGGCCAAAACCAGTGAGGACAGCAAGGTGCAGGGTCTCAACGCCGGTGTCGATGACTACGTAACCAAACCTTTTTCGCCCCGCGAATTGATTGCCCGCATCAAGGCGGTACTGAGACGTGCAAAGGGCAGCGGGCAAGACAAACTATTGAGAGTATTCGATCTTCAACTGGATCCGGCCAGTCATCGAATTACCATAGAGGATCGACCGGTGGAAATGGGGCCAACCGAATTTCGATTGCTCAAATTTTTCATGACCCACCAGGAAAAGGTTTTCAGTCGCGACAATATCCAGGATCAGGTGTGGGGAGGTAATGTCTACCTTGATGAGAGGACAATCGATGTGCATATTCGTCGCCTGCGCAAGGCGCTCAGCGCAGATAACGACAGCAGCATAGATTACGCGAGACTGATTCAAACTGTTCGGGGAGCTGGTTACCGGTTTTCGGTAAAGCCTGCCTGAATCAGTCGTGTTAGACGATCTTCATTAGTGCCCCTGGAAGGATTCACTCGTTTATTTTAACCCGCTCATTGGTTATAGTGCCGTAAACACGCAGCACTGGGTCGACGACTTGCTTCAAGACTGGCAAAAGGAAATTTACCGGATAATTCTGCTGGTTGCCCTGTCTGGAATTGCGGGACTGTTGTTCGGTAGATCTACTCTGTTTGTCATTCTTGCATTGACGGCATATCTTGGGTTCACCCTGGTACAGTTACGCCGACTGGACAAATGGCTATCAATACTGACTACCGATCCGGATCGCGCCCCGCCTGAGGGACCCGGATTCTGGGGTTCGATATTCGACGGTATTTTCCGACTGCAACAACGTCAGAAACACGCCACCCTGACGCTTCAGTCAATTTTGGACAAAGCCCAGGCCTCTTCCGCAGCACTGGAAATCGCAGTAATCCTTATAGATCGCCGCGGTAATCTGGAATGGTGGAACAAAGCTGGAGAAACCCTGCTGGGCTTGCGCTATCCTGCCGACCGCAATCAAGCCGTTACCAACCTGGTTCGTAATCCGCAGTTTTCTGAATATTTTCACAAAGAGCAATACAGCGAACCTTTAACCTTAAGTTCGCCTGTCAACAACAACATGCTTGAGTTTCAACTGGCTACCTTTGGCGAACGCGAGAGGTTGATGGTGGTCAGGGATATTACGCAGATCCATAAACTGGAATTGATGCGCGAAGATTTTGTTGGCAATGTTTCTCACGAACTGCGCACTCCCATTACAGTCATCAGTGGGTATCTGGAAGCAATGCTGGGAAACCCCGGCAGTATTGATCCTCGTTGGCACAAGCCATTGCAGCAAATGCAGCAACAATCAAATCGCATGGAAAATATTGTGCGTGACCTGCTTATGCTTTCCAGGCTTGAAACCAAAGCAGTGACCAGACAACTGACCGATATTGACGTCAATGGCTTGCTGTCCGAAGTTCGCAATGACACCATGCATATCTTCGAGGAAAAACAACACAATATTGCGGTCGAGTGTAATCCTGACTTCAGGCTTCGCGGCGACAGGGGAGAATTGTATAGCGCCATTTCCAATCTGGCATTTAACGCCGCGAAATATACGTCATCAAAAGGGAAAATAACATTAACGGCAGAAGCCACCGAGAACAGTTTCGACATTATCGTCAGCGACGACGGAATCGGCATTGAGTCCCAGCATATCCCGCGATTGACTGAGCGCTTTTACCGGGTAGATGCAAGCCGGGCAACGGATACTGGCGGAACCGGGCTCGGCCTTGCAATCGTCAAACATATATTGGTCCGCCACAACGCCAGCATCGAGGTGAACAGCGTACCGGGAAAGGGAAGCAGCTTCAGATGCCGGTTCCCTTTATCCAGGCTGGTAAAGGAAACCATACCCGGAAAAAACTAGTTCTCTTCCAGGTCTTCAAGCGTACGGTCCACTCCTTGCTGACGAATATCGGTTCCCTTGACAACATAGATGACATGTTCGGAAATATTCTTGACATGATCACCAATTCGCTCCAATGCCCGAAGCGCCCACATGATATTCAATACCCGGGTAATACTACGCGGATCTTCCATCATATAGGTCGCTGTTTCCCTCATGGCGCTGCGATAATCCAGATCTACCTTTGCATCCTCCTGAGCCACTGACCACGCGGCTTCAATATCGTAACGGGCAAAGGCATCGAGAATACCATGTATCATACGTCCTACCCGTTCTCCTATGTGGCGGATTTCCATGTATCCCTTTGGCGACTCACCTTCTTCACTGAGTTTAATTGCCATTTTGGCGATTTTTGACGATTCATCTCCTATTCGCTCCAGGTCGCGGATGGTTTTGATTATCGCAAGTACCAGACGCAAATCACTGGCAGCGGGCTGCCGACGGGCAAGAATGCGGCTGCATTCCTCATCAATGGCGATTTCCATCGCATTGATCTCATCATCATCATGACGAACACGCTGGGCCATGGCGCTGTCTGCCCGCATCAATGAATCCAGAGCATCATTGAATTGTTTTTCAATGAAGCCTCCCATCTCCAGCATGCGATTCTTCACATCTTCCAATTCAGCATTGTACTGACGTGAAATATGGTGTTTGTGACCTTCTACCTGTTGATTCATTCTGAATCAGCCTCGGTTGTTCCAGTTGGTAAAGAAATAAGACCGCTAACCAGCAGAATAAATTCTTACCCGTAGCGTCCGGTAATATAGTCCTCGGTCTGTTTTTCGGCTGGATTGGTGAAAATATTATCGGTTGTGTCGAATTCGATCATATCTCCAAGATACATAAACGCCGTAAAATCCGACACCCGCGCCGCCTGCTGCATATTGTGGGTAACGATAACAATAGTGTAGTTCTGTTTCAGTTCATTGATCAGCTCTTCAATCTTGAGCGTGGATATCGGGTCCAATGCCGAGGCTGGTTCGTCCAACAGCAATACCTCAGGCTCAACGGCAATCGTCCTGGCTATTACCAGACGTTGCTGTTGTCCGCCGGAAAGACCCAGTGCGCTGTCGTGCAGTCTGTCTTTAACTTCTTCCCAGAGCGCAGCCGCCCGCAGGGATTTTTCTACCACTTCATCAAGGATGCGATGCTTGTTGATTCCCTGAATACGTAGACCGTACGCAACATTTTCATACACGGTCTTGGGAAATGGATTCGGCTTTTGGAACACCATGCCGACACGTCGGCGCAGATCAGCTACATCTATGGATTTCTGATAGATATTCATTCCGTCAAGCTCAATTGATCCGGTAATCACACAGTCATCCACCAGGTCATTCATACGATTGAAACAACGCAACAAACTTGATTTGCCACAACCACTGGGTCCAATAAATGCCGTGACGCGCTGCTTTGGAATGACCAGATTGATATCAGCCAATGCACGCTTGTCCTTGGAGTAATAAAGATTCAGATCTTTAACTTCGAGACAGCCGATCAGATGTTCAGATTCCAGTCCTTCTGTTCTGCTGGTCAGACTGGTCATGTCAAACTTTTTCATTCCGGTAAAACCCTTGGCTTGTTGAGTATTTTTCGGCAAACAAATGCGGCACTACTTTGAAGCTTGCGATACTACATTTCGAGTGCCTTGTATTTCTCCCGCAAATTGTTGCGAATAGAAACCGCTGTCAAATTCAAACCTGCGATAACCACAACCAGCAAGAATGCCGTTGCGTATACCAGCGGCCGCGCCGCCTCGACATTGGGGCTCTGAAAACCAACATCATAAATATGGAACCCCAGATGCATAAACTTCTGGTCCAGATGCAAATACGGGTAGTTGCCATCCAGAGGCAAGGACGGCGCCAATTTGACCACGCCTACGAGCATCAAAGGTGCCACTTCTCCGGCCGCCCGGGCAACAGCAAGGATCAGCCCGGTCATCATGGCCGGGCTCGCCATCGGCAGTACTACACGCCACAAAGTTTCAAACTTCGTGGCACCGAGTGCCAGCGAACCTTCACGTACGCTTCTCGGTATTCGTGCCAACCCCTCCTCGGTTGCAACGATTACCACCGGCACAGTCAACAACGCCAGGGTAAGCGATGCCCATAACAGTCCCGGGGTACCAAACGTCGGGGCTGGTAAGGCCTCTGGATAAAAAGCCTGGTCTATTTCTGCACCAATCAGGTAGATAAAAAATCCAAGACCAAAAACACCATAGACTATTGAAGGTACCCCAGCCAAATTGTTGACCGCAATGCGGATAATTCGGGTGAGCAATCCCTGTTTCGCATACTCGCGCAAATAAACGGCGGCAACCACGCCAAACGGTGTAACGAATACTGACATCAACAGGACCATCATCACGGTGCCGAAAATTGCCGGGTAAATACCGCCTTCCGTGTTCGCCTCTCTGGGTTCGTCAGTAAGAAATTCCCCAAGTTTCGAGAAGTATACAATCAACTTGTTACCCAAGTGCATTGCGTTAGGACGATAAGCCCTGACCACATCACCAATCTCGAATTCCGCTTCCCTTTCTCCCGCCGCCATCAGTACGACAGTATCGCGATTGATCTCATTATAAAGGTTTGCGAGATTCTGCTGTAGATCAGCATAGCGTCGATCGAGCTGCTCACGCTCAACAGCAAGCGAAGCCAGCACTTCTGGCGTAATTGCATTCTCTATTTCGAGTCGCCGCTCGCTTAGACGCAATCGTTCAACCTCATAGTTGATGGCGCCAATATCAACTTTTTCAATATCGTATATTTGCTCCCTCAATTCGAGCGCGCGTTCAAGTCTGACCTGAAACTCCAGCCAGATCTCTTCGGACCCAGTACCGTCAACAGATGCTGTTGCTATTACGTCTCCCTGTTGTTTTATTGCCGTCAGATAACCGTAAAAATTCCCCCACTCCTGACGCTCCAGAGTCAGTATGTGTCGGGGGTATTCAATATCATCGATAAAATCCGTCAGCGCCCAGGAAAAATCAGCACCGGTAATATCCCGATTGCCGAGTTTGATCAG
>JBBDXV010000207.1:0-4862 GCA_040902165.1 Pseudohongiellaceae bacterium | reverse complement strand
CTGGATTGTGCAGAGGAGACGCTGGAGCCGGTAAAACGCCTGATCAACCCGGTATCTGCAAGTCGCCAGGACGCGGAAATTCATTGGTGGGACGCACTGCGCAGCGCGTTCAGTCTTGCGCCTTTTTATGTGCGCTATGCCATTCCGGTCGTCGCTGTTGCGCTGCTTATTGGAAGTGTCGGGCGTGAAATATTGATGTCGGAGTCAAGCAGCCCGACCCCAAGTGTCGCCAGCCAGGCAATCGCAGCAAGCGAGATCCCACCGCAATACTCACAGGAAGAAATTCTGCAGGCCATGGCTGATCTTGATCTGGCACTGGATTACCTGGAGAGCGTTGGTGAACGGACCGGCATACTGGTGCGGGATCGATTCGTGTTACAGCAACTGGAAGATTCTTTCAACGCGTCGTTCAGAGCGCGGGATGGACAGCCCGGGTTTGACCAGGATGGTCAATCTGCCGGGCCGATATGAAATTTAATTTTTTACAGAATGCAGCATAAATGCGAGGTTATTGTATGAACAAGAGTAAATTGTTTTTGGGTTTGATCGTCGGCATTCTCAGTTTGCCGGTAGTGTTTGCAGCCAGTGATGACTTGACGAATCACCCTGGTTTCGTCGACTTTACTTCACTTGCTGCCGTTGCCGGTGGTGAGCCGACCGTGGAAGTCAGCCTCAAGGAACCATTGCTGGCTATGATTACCAATATCCTGCGCAACAATGATGAGGAGGCTGCGGATTTCATTTCCAAGCTGCTGCGGGTTAATGTGCAGGTCTACGAAAATACCGGATTTGATGCGCTGTTGATGGCCCAGAACATGTCCAATATCGCCCGTGATCTGGAAGCTGAAGAATGGGAGCGGGTAGTGCGCGTACGGGAAGGCAACAACCATGTTGATGTCTATTTCAAATTGTCCGGCGGGGCCGATTTGATTCACGGTATCGCAATAATGGTGACGGAACCGGGTCAGGCAGTCATGGTGAACATTGTCGGCGATATCAGTGCCACCGATCTGAGTACTTTGGGACGCCGGTTTGATATAGATGAACTCGCCAATCTGGATTACCAGGATCAGGACGCCGACGATGACGTCAGCAATGATTAGAACGCTGCGGCCGTAGCTGTCAGTCCAGGCCGAACACCTCCATTCGCTCATTGTCAGCAACAGTAACGCTGATTCCATCGGTTGTAACAAAAGAGCGCGCCTCAAGCTGAAATCGGTAAACCTGATAGCTTGTTGGCGCGCTGTTATCATCCCGGTGCAGATTGACGGTCAGAATTTCATGGTCATCCTGCCAGCGCAGATAATAGAGCACTGCACCGGTACCAATCATCAGAAACAGAAACATATAGGCAGCTGTCCGCAAATCTGAAGCGGCAGTTGCAGGCGTGATTTTGTCAGTCTCCGCGGAGCGGGATATCGAATTACTCCGGCTTCCTTGGCGCATCAATACAAAGGCTATCGCAAGCACCAGAAAAGTAAGTAACAGTTTTCCTAACATGGCCGGTGTCGATGTCCTTGATTGAAAGTTGCGCGGTCATCATAGCAATCGCGATGGATACCTGACCAGTCCATGCAATGCCGGGGAAGCAACCTTGATCCGGACAATTCAAGCCATTCGTTTCCACGGCAAACAAGGTTACAATCACCGCTGTGAATACAATCAATTACTGCCAATTTCCTGACCTCATTTGCGTATGAATCGACTTATTGCGGTTCTGCAGCTGTTGCTCGCCACAGTTTTATTCACCTTTGCAGCACTTTGCCTGCTGAATATTATTTTTGTTGCCAACCGGCCCGAGACCATTTCAGTGGTGAATGCGTTTATCGGGCTTGGCCTGCTGGCAGTCTGTCTGGCGGCCTTTGGTCGGATAATGCTGAAAAAAGGTCTGGCCGGCTGGTACGGAACCGGCAAACACGGCCTCCATTGCAAGTGATTCGCTCGATGATAGTCGTCAAGGACATTAATACCTACCAATCGCATTACACCCGCTGTGTCGCCACCATAGGAAAGTTTGATGGTGTCCATCGGGGTCATCAGGCAATCCTGAATCAATTAAAGTCCCAACGTGAGCTTCAGCATTTGCCGGCGCTGGTCATTCTTATCGAACCTCATCCGGAAGAATTTTTTGCGCGCGCTCCTGACCAATGTCCTCCACGTCTGACGACCATTGAAGAAAAGCTGTCACTGCTAGAAGAATCCGGGATTGATTGCGTCTATCTGCTGGAATTCAATCAGAACATCAGCCAGTTGAGTGCCGAGAAGTATATTCAGGAAATACTTGTGGACGGACTGGGCGTGACAGTATTTATCGTTGGCAATGATTTCCGCTTTGGTTATCAGCGTCAGGGTGATTATGCGCTGTTGCTGCAGAGTGGTCGGCGCCTTGGGTTCAAGGTCATGGAAACGGCCAGTCTGGAAATCGGCGGTCATCGGGTATCGAGTACCTATATAAGGGAACAGCTTGGCAAGGGTGACTTTGACCTGGTGCAGAAGTTACTCGGGCGTGCTTACGGAATCACTGGCCTGGTAGTCAGGGGGCGGCAACTGGGCAAGGATCTGGGATTTCCAACCTGCAATATTGCCCTGCATCGCCAACGAATTCCTTTGCACGGTGTCTTTGCCTGTGAGGTCCTGTGGAATAACAAAATCCTCCACGCGGCCGTCAATATAGGCTATCGGCCCACCATCAGTGACGGCGGCGACGCATTGCTGGAAGCCCATATCCTGGACTTTGATACCGACCTCTATGGGCAGGAACTGACCATAGTATTTCGCAGCAAGATCAGGGACGAACAGAAATTCCCTTCTCTGGAGCAGCTGAAAGATCAGATTGCCAGGGACGTCAGTCAGGTACGAGGGTTTTTTGGCCGCTGAAATTCCCCCCGCAAACCAAAGACGCGACAAGCTTTCCATCAGTGTATAATCCCGATCTTTTTACCCGGCCAGGCCAACTGAATGAGCGACTACAAGGACACACTAAACCTGCCCAATACGGCCTTTCCGATGAAGGCAAGCCTGGCTCAGCGCGAGCCGGAAATGCTGGAACGCTGGCAGGGAATGAACCTGTATCAGTCAATCTGCCGCAAGCAGGCAGGCAAACCAAGTTTCATCCTTCATGATGGTCCGCCCTATGCCAATGGCGAACTGCATCTCGGGCATGCCATCAACAAGGCGCTGAAGGACTTCGTTGTCAAGTCAAAACAGATGTCGGGGTTTGATGCGCCTTATGTTCCGGGTTGGGACTGTCACGGTCTGCCGATCGAACACAATGTCGAAAAAAAGCTGGGCAAGGCCGGTGACAAGGTCTCGTTCGAGGATTTTCGCAAGGCCTGCCGGGACTATGCCACTGCCCAGGTCGCGATTCAGAAGAAGGACTTTATTCGTCTGGGAGTGTTCGGTGATTGGGACCATCCTTACCTCACCATGGATTTCAACACTGAAGCCAATATCGTACGGGCGCTGGGGAAAATCGTTGCCAATGGTCATCTGATCAAAGGTTACAAGCCGGTGTACTGGAGTGTTGTTGGAGCCTCGGCACTGGCAGAAGCTGAAGTGGAATACATGGACAAGACTTCCTTTGCCATCGATGTTCGATTTCCGGCAAGCAGACCCCAGGATTTTCTTCAGGCGCTGAGTGTAAAGGATCCGGCTGTTTCGAAACTGCCGTTGGCAGTTGTTATATGGACCACTACTCCGTGGACCCTGCCGGCGAATCAGGCCGTATGTGTCAATCCAGACCTTGACTACAGTCTGGTGACCTGTGAAATGGAGCAGGGCAGGGAAAATCTCGTATTGGCCACCGACATGGTTGCCGGCGTTATGCTGCGCTACGGTTGTGACGCTTTTCAGATTCAGGGACATGCCGCAGGCGCAAAACTGGAAAACCTGATGCTCAAACATCCGTTTGCCGGCCGTGATGTGCCCGTTATTCTTGGCCAACACGTGACGACCGAAGCGGGCACCGGGGCGGTGCATACCGCGCCGGATCACGGCCTGGACGATTTTTATGCGGGCCAGGCTTATGGCATCGGCACCTTGAATCTGGTGGATAACAATGGTGTGTTCTCCAGTGCCGCAGGCGAATTTGCCGGCGATCATGTTTACAAGGTGGATGAAAAAATAATCCAGGTTCTGGGTCGCGAACAGGCCCTGGTGGCGGTAAACAAGATCACTCACAGCTATGCGCATTGCTGGCGCACCAAAACTCCATTGATCTATCGAGCCACGCCGCAATGGTTCATCTCAATGACCGAAAACAAACTGCTTGAAACCGCACTTGAAGCCATTAAAGGCGTTAAATGGATACCGGCATGGGGGCAGGCAAGAATCGAATTGATGCTTAAGGGCAGTCCCGACTGGTGTGTCTCGCGACAGCGTACCTGGGGCGTGCCAATAACCCTGTTTGTCCATCGTGAAACCCAGCAATTGCATCCGGACACGCCCCGTATCTTCGAGGAAGTGGCGACACGAATAGAGGCCAGGGGTATAGATGCCTGGTTTCAGCTGGACGCACAGGAGTTGCTGGGCGAGGACGCCGCGCATTACAGCAAGGTAACCGATACCCTGGATGTCTGGTTTGATTCCGGCGTGACACATTTCAGCGTTTTGCAGAAGCGCGAAGCTCTTCGGTATCCGGCCGACCTTTACCTGGAGGGATCGGACCAGCATCGCGGCTGGTTTCAGTCATCTCTGAAGACGGCTATCGCGATGTATGGCAGCGCCCCTTACCGTCAGGTTTTGACCCATGGTTTTTTTGTCGATGGAGAGGGACGCAAGATGTCGAAGTCCCTGGGGAATACCGTCGCGCCGCAAAAAATCTATCAGGAGTATGGCGCCGATATCCTGCGTTTATGGGTGGC
>JBBDXV010000206.1:0-4872 GCA_040902165.1 Pseudohongiellaceae bacterium | reverse complement strand
ATGGTTCTCATAATAATTCCATTGCTACCAGGTTCGAACGCGTTCTTCAGGTGACAAGTACAGGGCGTCGCCGGATTGCACAGCAAATGCGTCGTACCATTCATCGAAATTGCGGACCGAGGATAGTAAGAATAATCCTTATATAAATTAGAAGGAATTAGTAAACAGTGAGACGCTTCATCAGGTCACTGGTTCAGCCAGTCCAGATACTGCTCCCATCGGCTTTCATCATGCAGACTCCGATTGAATTTCCAGTTGGCCGGAAAGCAGACGCGGCATGAGCCGCAGTACAAGGAGTAGGCATGGCCTGCCCCTGACGATCGTGCTAGAGTTAAGCACAGAAAGGTATGCTTAACCTGGTATTCAGATGAAGGACGTTTCAAATCAACAAGTTATAGAGCATCTTAAGCGCTTGAACCCATGGTGGGGCAGCGGCCGAATGGATCCCGACACCCTGGCCTTGCGCCCTCGTGCCTATCTGGCACCCGTGCGGCAGCTGCTACTGGAGGCCAAACTTCGCCGTGCAGTAGTGTTGCTGGGACCACGTCGCGTGGGCAAGACCATCCTGATCCGCCACCTCATTGCCGACCTCCTGGATGGTGGCATTGCCCCACGATGCATCGCCTATGTGGAAATGGATCACCCACTGCTTCACGGGCAGTCGCTGGAAGCCCTGGTGCACCAGATCGAAGAGGTGACGCCCGGTGGTGAGGGCTCCCGCTATTTATTCTTTGATGAAATCCAATCGCACAAGGACTGGGAGAAATACCTCAAGTCACTGGTCGATCACCGCCCGGATCTGCGCATCCTGGTATCGGGTTCGGCGGCTGCGGCGCTCAAGCGCCAGAGCACTGAATCTGGCGCGGGGCGCTTCACTGACTTTCTGCTCCCGCCGCTGACCTTTTCCGAATATCTTCAGTTACGTCCAGAAGCACCTGCCATCCACGAACAACAAACCAATCTTTATACGCTGGGCGACATCGCGGTGTTGAATGAACAGTTCGTTGAGTATGTCAATTTCGGTGGCTATCCGGAACTGGCGCTGTCACCCACGGTGCGCAGCAACCCGGAGCGATTCGTGAAATCCGACATCGTGGATAAAGTATTGTTGCGCGATCTGCCGCAGCTGTATGGCATCAAGGACATTCAGGAACTCAACTCGCTGTTCACGCTGCTGGCATTCAATACAGCAGAGGAAGTGTCGTTTGAACAACTGTCCCAGCGCAGCGGCGTTGGTAAGCAGACCATCCAGAAATACATTGAGTATCTGGAAGCCGCGTTTCTCATCAAACGAGTATTTCGCGTGGACCAGGATGGCAAGCGTTACCTGCGCGAGCGCAATTTCAAGATTTACCTTACCAATTCGGCCATGTACATGGGCCTGTTCGGTGCCAGGCGACCAGATGAACCGGAATTCGGTCACCTGGTGGAAACGGCGCTGTTTGCACAGCGTTTCCATGAAGATGCGCGCTTGAACTATGCCCGCTGGGGCACGGACGACAACGAGGTAGACTTGGTGGAGTCGTCGCAGGCGCTCAAGCCCATTGCGGCACTGGAAATCAAATGGAGTGACAAATACTTCAACAAGCCGGAGGCGCTCAAGGGGCTGATGAAATTTGCGCGTAACAACCAGCTTCCACTTGTTTGGGCGACGACTCGCAGCAGGTTCGGATCAATCACCATCGATGGCAGTGAAATCCGTCAATGGCCGGCGGCGGTGCTGGCATTCCATTATGGCACCAGTGCAGTTCGGGGCCGGCTGGCAGGTTTTGAGGTGCAAGTTACAGGCAAAATAGATCCAACCTGAAGTTCACAATCAACCGGTGTAGTTCGCCGCTTCCTGCGCAAGTAGCCAAGGCGCTTTTTTAGCCAGATAGAAAACCGCGAAGGCGCCAATGACCAGATCGATGGCAATGCAGATAATCCGGTAATAGATTGCGATGGTCAGCGCGAGCTCTAGCGGAAACTGCAGTGCCAGGATCGCAACGATCGTCCCTTCGCGTACACCAATTCCGCCTGGCGCCCAGATCGCGACAAACCCAAGCAGCATGGCCAATGGAATCGCGGCGGTGATGACGATTATGCCGGGCACTATATCGCCTGTGAATGAAGGGCCGAACGAAGGAGAGAACAGAAGGCATAGCACCAGGGACGTGAATAGCCAGTGCGCGGTGTAGACTACAAAAGTGCTGTAGAAAATGCGCGGCTCCATCGCTGTGTTGTTGGAACCCTGGTACGGGGAGATTTTTCGCGTCAAAAAATTCAGCAGCCGGGACCCTATCTGCATGATGCGATCGTAATACCGCAGGCTGAGCGGAAACGCGAGGCAGGCCAGTGCTGCGAGCAGAATTGACAGTGCAGGACTGTACAGCGCGAGCAATGCCACCACGCCGATCATTATGCCGGTGTAGAAAGTCACGAACTGATCAGCGAGCAACAGGTTCAGCGCCAGTCCTGAAGACATTCCGCGCTGCGTAAGCAAATAAGACCGGCCTAACAGCCCCCAGATTTTTCCCGGCAGATATTTGCCCAGCAGTGTCACGCCAATATGTGCGCTGCATTCTGCAAATGAGAACTGTAATTCCCGTTGCAAGCCGAGCAGCGTCTTCCACGCAAAGATAAAAAGCAGTGAGGCCATGATCTGCAGCATGATGGCAGGCAAGATCAGGCGAGGATCAGGTAGCGGTGTCAGATCAAGTTCGCTTCCAGCACCTGACAACACCAGCAGAGCGATACAAAAACACAGCAACAGGATTGCGACCAGAAATGGTTTGACGAAGCGTTTGCTGACAGAGACAGGCATGCGGTTACGACTTCACTTCTGCGTGGACAATGGTCCAGGGCGTAGGCGTCTGTACCGAGACAACCCGGCCATATTTGCCGACCAAGGCCGCAAATCCTTTGCTTGACCAGTGATTCAGGTGTCCGGGTGTATTGCCCCGGTCTGACCAGTACTTGCCGCGCGCGAAATTCAATATGCGCCAGAGTGGCTCATTGGGTACTGACACGATCACGGTACTGCGCGCTACACGAAACAACTCCGCCAGTGCGGTCTCATAGTCGTGCAGATGTTCGAGTACTTCCAGCATCAGTACACAATCAAATTCCTTGTCAGCCCGATGCATTGCGCAGACAGACTCCTGGGTAAGCGGTACTGGAAATCCTCGCGCCAGATGCAGGTCTACCAGTCGTTGTTCAAACTCGGAAGCCTCAAAATATTGTCCGTTCAGCATCGACTGGATTCGACGAGTGGACTCGCCGGGGCCACAACCCACTTCAAGAATACGAAACTGTTGCGGCAGGCTTGCCAGAGAATAACCGATACAGGTGAAGAATCGATCAGTAAGAAACTTTGCCAGTGGATTCGAGCTTTTATACTTTCCCATGTAGTGTTCCCAGAGTTCCTCTGGCGACGCAGTCTTTTCTTCAAAGGCCATTATCGAACTCCCCAGGCATTATTTCCGTCTAAGTGAGGCTTATCGGCAGTAAAGATCATTCCAATGAATGGGCTTCTATGCGATTGATATACATAAGAAAATGCCCAATTAGTGACCCGGGAAACCGGTCCATAAACCGCTGTCATCATCCTGCCCGACCCTGTATTATTGGCCCCTTTTACGAGCCGCGCGTTCCTATGACCTATTGTCTGGCTATTTCCGTCAACGACGGTATGGTTTTTTGCTCCGACTCCCGCACCAATGCTGGTATTGATCAGATCAGTACCTATAGCAAGATGTTTCGCTTTGGTGTCGATGGCCAGCGGCAGTTCGTCATTATTTCTGCCGGCAATCTTGCCACCACACAGGCGACCGTTGCCCAGGCCAGACTGGATATCAAGAACAATGCCGCTTTGAATCTGATGAATGCTGGAAGTATTTTTGAAGCATCGGATTATCTGGGTGATATCAGCAGGGCGCAGCAAAAAAAGCATGGAGGCGGTGCCAGCTTTGAAGCCAGTTTTATCATCGGCGGACAGATAGCCGGCAGCAAACATGAAGTTATTCTGGTTTACCCGGAAGGCAATCACATCACTACGTCGGAAGACACCCTGTACCTGCAGATAGGTGAGAGCAAATACGGCAAGCCTATTCTCGATCGCATTCTTGCACCCGAGTTAAACCTGGATACCTGTGCTTTATGTGCATTGGTGTCGATGGATTCCACGATGCGCAGCAATCTGACCGTTGGACCGCCAGTCGAAATCCTCGTGTATCGCACCAACAGTCTGGTGCTGGACGGTCATCACAAGTTTGATGCGAACAGCGAATTCCTGCGCGAAGTCAGCAGTGGTTGGGATCAGCGCCTGAAAGATGCGTTCCGGCAGATGCCGCCGTTGGCCTGGGCAGTAAACTGGGACAAAAAAAAAGCGGAAGATTCCGGCTCTAAATAACCGCAGCAGGATCAGCCCTCGACTCGTAAAAACCAGGTGCTGGCGATCTGTGCATGAATCGCGGCAAGTTCCACTTGCAGCTCATCGATAAACTGAAATAACCCACCGGCAAGCAAATTGGCAATTTTTGCCTCGCGCACATGGCGCAGGGCTTTGGCAACCTGTCGCAGTGCTTCGCTATGGTTCGGAAGGTCGTCGATACTGTCCTGCGCCTGGATCAGACAATGGACAACCGCGCGCGGAAATTGTTCATCCTGCAAGAGATACATCACCACGTCTTCGGCATTAACCCGGTCACGCACATGTTGACGATACATCTGATAGGCACTTATGGAGCGCAAGACGCTCATCCACAGAATGTTCTCGTAAGGTTCGTTCCTGGGTTTGGCAATTTCACCCGCGAGAACTACATCCGGCAACAGATTGCTTGAACCAACGTCCACAATGCGGGTTGACATGTCGGCACGCTCAAGATTTCTGCC
>JBBDXV010000205.1:0-4899 GCA_040902165.1 Pseudohongiellaceae bacterium | reverse complement strand
ATGATTCTACCAGGAGATTTCAGTGCTCTATAAAGGCAGTTGCCATTGCCAGGCGATTACATTTGAAATCGACGCACCAGAGCAAATCGAAGCAGACTATTGCAACTGCTCTATTTGCAAAAAATCGGGCTTCCTTCATTTGATATTGCCGTTAAGTAATTTTCGACTCTTAACTGGTAAAGACTCCTTGGTGACCTATTCCTTTAATACGGGTGTTGCAAAGCATACCTTTTGCAAAGTTTGCGGTATCAAGCCGTTTTACACACCTCGGTCAAATCCAGATGGCATTGACGTAAATGTGCATTGTCTCGACACCGAGCCTAAATCCGTGACCATTACCGAGTTTGACGGCAAGAATTGGGAACTAAATGCACATAAGGTTGAACACAAGAGCAAACTGTAGTGTCATGCCTTTTGCTTGCGCAAAAGTCACGCCAGGATTTCTTGGCTCCAGATCAGGGAAGTTAGGCCTCACGAGGAAACACCCGCCATGTTCACTGCCGAGTTCTTGCTCACATCGCTCATCGTCGTACTTATTCCAGGCACTGGTGTTGTGTTCACCGTGTCCACCGGCCTGGCGCTGGGCCGCCGCGCAAGCTTCTTTGCTTCGGTTGGGTGTACATTGGGTATCGTCCCTCACCTTCTGGCTACGGTGCTCGGATTGGCGGCCGTCATGAATGCAAGTGCTCTGGCGTTTCAGGTTCTCAAGTATGCCGGGGTGGCGTACCTGTTCTATCTGGCCGTAGTAACCTGGCGTGATCGGTCGGCGTTTTCAGTTCAGCCAATGCACAGCAAACGCAGCGCGCTCAGTCTCGTCGTCAAGGCCTTCCTGCTAAATATCATGAATCCCAAGCTAACGATCTTCTTTCTTGCGTTCTTACCGCAATTCGTGGCGCCAGATACGGGCTCACCCTTGGCACAACTGCTGGGACTCAGTGGCGTCTTCATGGCTATGACTTTTGCGGTATTCGTCGTCTATGGATTGCTGGCCCATGCCTTCCGCAAGGCTGTTATCGAGTCCCCGCGTGTTCAGGCCTGGCTGCGACGTGGGTTTGCAGGGGCGTTTGCTGGACTCGGAGCACAGCTTGCGGTGTCGGAGAGGTGAAGATCACTGCCTCACTGATTGCAGTTACGTACAGTAAGCAAGTAAATAACAACTGACTCACTGGACAAGGACTCGTAACGATGGCTACCGAGAAAATAAAGGATCTGGAATCCGCGCTGTTACGCGTTGAAGCAGCTGGAGGAAAAATATTGAAACCGATATTTTCTTTTCCCGGTGGCCGCCGGTTTCAGTTCAAGGATCCAAGCGGAAATGAGTACGCGGTGTGGTCGGAGTAATGCATTTCCAATAAATTGAATACCATCAAAGTTGAAAACAGGAGTTTGGGTTCGCCGAGAGGCTTCGTTTAAATACCTGGGTGTGTAGTAAGATTCCCGGTCATGGCATCCATAAACCACCTTATCCTGTTCGCCACTCTGCTGTTTCTGCTCAGCATTCTGGCGACTACGCTGTCCCCGAAATTCGGCTTTCCTTTGTTGCTCGTGTTTCTGG
The DNA here is from genome assembly GCA_040902165.1 of Pseudohongiellaceae bacterium. Lineage (GTDB taxonomy): Bacteria > Pseudomonadota > Gammaproteobacteria > Pseudomonadales > Pseudohongiellaceae > NORP240. Next base: position 3,344 of record JBBDXV010000205.1, on the reverse strand, counting down.
TCATCGGCATGCTGGCCGGCGAAAACGGATTGGGCGGCATTGTCTTTGATGATGTACAGCTTGCATATTCCATCGGCACTCTGGCGCTGGCAGTCATACTTTTCGATGGCGGACTGCGCACCGACAGCGGTAATTTTCGAGTAGGATTAAGGCCTGCTGTGAAGGATCGACCAATTACTGGCAGACCGGGTCGATGTTCCTGTGGCAAATGGGAGCTGGCGGTGTGATCGGCTTGTTGGGTGGACGCTTGCTTGCCAGAGGCATTGCGCATCTGACACTCAGCCCCGGCCTCTATCCCCTGCTGGCCTTATTCGGTGGCTTGTTTATTTACGGTGCGGCTACTGAGTTACAGACCAGTGGCTTTCTTGCCGTCTACCTGGCCGGCCTCATCGTAGGACAGAAAGTCGGTCACGGCATCTACAGTATCCAGCGGTTTCATGACGGTGTCGCCTGGCTCGCGCAAATCAGCATGTTCCTGATTCTCGGACTGTTGGTAACACCGGCCGAACTGCTGCCCTATGCACCCGGCGCGATACTGACAGGTCTGGTGCTGATGTTCATTGCCCGCCCGGTAGCTGTCGTCATGTGCCTCCTGCCGTTTCGATTCAAATGGCAGGAACACTTCTTCATTTCCTGGGTGGGTCTGCGTGGCGCTGTGCCGATTGTTCTCGCGATGTTCCCGTGGATTGCCGGCCTGGAACAGTGGCAGACCTATTTCAGCGTCGCCTTCGTGATTGTTCTAATGTCACTGGTGATTCAGGGATGGTCGGTTGCGCCGCTGGCAAAGCGCATGAATCTGAATATTCCTTCGTCCTCCAATCAGGTACAGCGGGTGGAGATGGGAATTCCAGGTCAGGCGGAATATGAAATCGTCGGCTATCAATTGTCGGCGAACAGTGAATTGCTAGGACACCCGTTCGACAATAACCTGCTGCCGCAGGACGCCAGACTGGTCTGCGTATTGCGTGACAACCTGATTCTTGACAGCAATGATCCGGAATTACTTTTTCAGGCTGACGACCAGTTGTATTTTCTGGCCAAGACCCAGAGTGTTCCGGAAATTGACCGCGCGCTGGTAAATGAAGCCAGGACCGATCGCCTGGCGAAACAGGCTTTTTTTGGTGAGTTTGTGCTGAATCCATTGGCCCGCCTCGCAGACCTCGGGAATTTGTATGATTTCGAAGTGCCACCCAACCACGGTGACTGGTCCATTGCTCGGCTGATACAGAGCCGGTATTCCAACCCCGTCGTCGGCGACCGGGTTCGCTGTGGCATGGTTGAGTTTGTGGTACTGGAGATGGATGAATCGCAAGTCAAAAAGGTAAGTCTGAAACTGCCGCACTAGTGAGGTAGGGGAGGTAGGGACAGGGAGGTAGGGACACTTATAAGTTAATAACTTAACTCTTTATCTTATTAACTTATAAGTGTCCCTACCTCTGTAATTCGTTATCTTATTAACTTATAAGTGCCCCTACCTCTGAAACTCGTTATCTTGTTAACTTATAGGTGTCCCTACCTCTGTGAAGTTGCGACTCGATAAATTTATCAGCCATGCCGCCAACCTGTCCCGGGAACAAGCCAGGCAAGCAGTACGTCGGCGTCGGGTGAAAATCAATGCGGCAGTTGCACGCAGTGTCGCCAGCACGATCATCGATGATGATATCGTCACTCTGGATGGCATTACTTTGAGTTTGCCTTCTGCTCGCTATCTGATGCTGCATAAGCCCGCTGGTTATGTCTGTGCCACCACCGATGCTGGACGCCCTACTGTGCTGGATCTGCTCGTCGGCATGGACAGTAGCGTCCTCGCCATTGGCGGGCGACTGGACATGGATACTACCGGCCTGGTTCTGCTCAGTGATGACGGGCAATGGCTGCACCGGATTACTTCACCCAATTATCATCTGCCGAAAACTTATATCGCGACACTGCAACTGCCAGTGGATGCCGCATTGATCGAACAATTTGCGAGCGGTATCCAGCTGCGCAATGAGGACAAAATCACCCGTCCTGCACAGTGTCGGGCGCTGCCGGATAACCAGGCGGAAGTGATCATCAGCGAAGGCCGTTATCATCAGGTGAAACGCATGTTCGCCGCCTGCAATAACAAAGTGCTTGCCTTGCACAGACAACAAATAGGCAACATCGTGCTGGACGCTCAACTGCAGCCAGGTCAATACCGTGATCTCACCAAACTTGAAGTAGCGAGCGTAGGATGATGAACGCTGCATTGCTGCAGGTGTTGAAGCAGGAGCTAGACCATGCGTTGCAAAACAGCAGCAGCCAGACCCTGTGGATCGTGGACGAGAACGTCGAGGTCGCCAGGTTGCTGGCCTTGCCTGACAATACAAATCTGGTGGCGCTGACTAATCGCTGTGACACACACTTGGCGCTGCAAGCTGCCGGTATACAGGCGGTCTTGAACGACTTTGATTTTACAGCGTGGCCTGCAGGGACCTTCAACACCGTCATTTACCGCGTCTCCAAAGAACGTGCCCTGGTGCATCACTGCATCAATGAGGCGCATGCGGTGCTGGCTCTCGGTGGACAACTCATTCTGTTGGGTGGCAAGCAGGACGGTATCAAAACGAATGCAAAAAGTGCGGCTCAGGCTTTTGGCTGCAAGGAACACATCAAGAAACACGGCGCGGTCTATCGAGCTGCTGTGACGAAAACGCAGTCCAGCCTCGCCAGTGCGCTGGACAGCCAACAATACTCGCAGCTGCGCCTGTGCTATCACAATGAGATGGAGTTTTTGAGCAAGCCCGGCATTTTCGGGTGGAACAAGGTAGACAAGGGCAGCTTGTTGCTGGTTGAACAATTGCGCAAACTGCTGAGCGATCGCGACACGATTCAGATTCCATCCGGGCCTGCAGTTCTGGATCTGGGTTGCGGCTATGGTTATCTATTGCTGGCGACTGCGGATCTTCCGTTTGCTTCACGCACAGCAACCGACAATAATGCAGCTACTATTTGCGCGGCTGAAGCCAACTTTGCGCGCTACGAACTTGCGGTTAACGTTCTTCTTGATGATTGTGGTAAAAATCTGCAGGAGCGTTTCGATCTGATTCTGTGCAACCCGCCCTTTCATCTTGGTTTTGCCGCCAATCGTGAATTAACGGAAAACTTCCTGCGCCAGATTCAGCGACTGCTGAGTGACCAAGGCGTCGCCCTGCTGGTGGTCAATCAGTTTATTCCTCTGGAAACTCTGGCAGCGGAATTCTTCGATGGTGTTGATCTGATAAGCAGCACTGCAAGCTTTAAAGTGGTTGCGCTGCGGGGGTAGGGGGGTAGGGACACCTACAAGTTAACAAGTTAACTCCTTAAAACAGTTAACTTGTTAA
>JBBDXV010000204.1:0-4903 GCA_040902165.1 Pseudohongiellaceae bacterium | reverse complement strand
CCAGCGATCTGGCCGATCAAGAAATTCTTCAAAGCCAAGTGGGACGAACAAATTGCCCGGCACAAAAAGTACGACGATATCGACCATGCACTGGAACCCAATATCAAGACCTCACCGGGCGGCTTGAGAGATATCCAGACTATTGCCTGGGTAGCCAAACGACATTTTGACGCGCGCAACTTTCATGACCTCGTGGAACTTGGTTTTCTGCTTCCCTCGGAAGAAAAATTGCTCGAACAGGGACAGCGGTTTCTCTGGAAGTTGCGTTACGGTCTGCATCTGCTCGACGGTCGCCGTGAAGACCGTCTGTTGTTCGACAAGCAACGGGACCTGGCCAGGCTTCTGGGTTACCAGGATGATCAGAACAGCCTGGCCGTGGAGAAACTCATGCAATCCTATTATCAGGCAGTAGCCGACCTGCGCGCGCTGAACGATGTATTGTTGCAACATTTTGATGAAGCGATCCTGCGTGCCGGCGAGAAAGAAGTCATCGTCCCTCTGAATAAAAGATTCCAGATCCGCAATGGCTATATCGAAGTAACCTCACCTGTGATCTTCAGCCGGTTCCCATTTGCGCTACTGGAAATTTTTGTGCTCATGGCACAAACACCTGCCATCCAGGGAGTACGTGCCGCTACGATTCGCCTGATCAGGGACAACTGGAATTTGATTGACGACACGTTTCGCAATGATATTCGCAATGTATCGCTGTTCATGGAATTGTTGCGCTCATCGCACATGTTGGCCCTGCAGCTGCGGCGTATGGCGCGCTATGGAATACTTGGCCGTTACCTGCCTGAGTTCGGTCGTATCACCGGCAAGATGCAGCACGATCTGTTTCACATTTATACCGTAGACGCCCATACACTGCAGGTGATACAGAATATGCGTCGCTTTCTGTACCCGGAGGCGGAACAGAATTTTCCGGTAGCTGCGCACGTCGCACGTCATCTGCCGAAACCGGAACTGCTATATATAGCCGGTCTCTATCACGATATTGCCAAAGGCCGGGGCGGTGACCATTCCACACTGGGAATGGAGGATGCGGAAAACTTTTGTCACCGCCACCGTCTCAGCGCCTGGGATACGCGACTGGTGAGTTGGCTGGTCAACAAACATCTTTTTATGTCGATGACGGCGCAAAGAAAAGACATCAGCGACCCCGAGGTAATTCATGAATTTGCCGTCGTCGTCGGCGACAAACTGCATCTCGATTACCTATACGCAATGACCGTGGCAGACATTTGTGCCACCAATCCAAACTTGTGGAATGCCTGGCGCGCCGCCTTGCTGCGGCAGTTATACCTGAGCACCAAACGGGCGCTGCGCCTGGGCCTGGAAAACCCGGTAGACAGGGCCGAACGTATCAGCGATAAACAACAGACCGCCCTGCCCAAGTTGCTGGATAAACATATTCCTGAATCTGCTGTACGGGATATCTGGAGTAATGCCAACGATGAGTATTTCGTTCGGGAGTCTGCCGCCAATATTGTCTGGCATACCGAGTGCATCCATGCCCACAAAGGCAATGATCCATTGGTAGCAGTCAAAGATACTCTGGAGAACACGGTGGAAGGCGCCACCCGGATTTTCATTTATATGCCGAACAAGGAATTTCTTTTTGCCAACAGTACTGCCGCCTTTGAGAAGCTGAATCTCAATATTCAGAACGCCCGTATCTTCACCAGCAGCAATGACTACTGTATGGATACGTATACGGTACTGGAAGGAAACGGCAAACCGGTCGGTGCCAGACCTGACCGGATAGCCCAGATCATAAGAGTACTGAAGGAGTATCTGAAGGACAACAAGTCCTATGTGAAACCGGTCGGGATTCGCAGCAGCCGCAAACTGAAATCTTTTGGCCACCATGTCGAAGCCGAAATACTTAATAGCAAGGGCAAACTCTTCTCTACTCTTGAGATAAATTGTCCTGACCAGCCCGGCATCCTGGCCTCAGTAGGCAAGATTTTCGCGGACAACGGGATACATCTTCGTGACGCGCGTATAACCACCCTGGGAGAACGGGTGGAGGACCTTTTTTACATTACGGACAGTGACAATCAACCGCTTCACGACCCGGCACTGATCAGTAAACTGCAGGACGAAATCAAGACCAGTCTGGAACAGCGCTTTGCTGTCTGAGCGGGACGGTCGGCCGGCAGATTGTGGTAGCATCACAGCTTTCTTGATCCAGGGAACGCAATGAACAACACGTCAATTCACAGCCTTGGTTTTGGCCTGGCTTCCCGTAACGCCAGAGGTGAAATCATAGAAGTATTCTATCCCCGGCCATTGCGCGGCCCGCCGTCGAACCTGGTAAAAATCCTGCTAGAGGTCACCGGTGCGGATGCCGGCAACAATGCCGTTATCGACCTGAACCGACCAACCCTCGCGTCACTGGTTACCCGACTACACAGCGATGGCAGCGCAGAAACGGCAGCCCTATTGCAAAAAATGGCATCCGGCGAGCAGCCGGTAATCGCCTGCCTGCTGGCGCGAGACAGCAAACCTGCGTCAGTGGCAGAGGTGTATCTCAAATTACATCTACTGTCCCACAGGTTGGCCCTGCCTAACAGCCTCAACCTGGAAGGTGCGTTTGCCCTTCTGCATAATCTGGCATGGACCAATAGCGGACCGGTGCCATTGGACGAACTCGCCGAGCGACAACTGCAGGCCCGCCTACGGGGCGAACTGCTGGAAGTCATGGCGGTGGACAAATTCCCGAAAATGACCAACTACGTGGTTCCGCCGGGAGTTCGTATTGCACATTCGGCACGGGTTCGACTCGGTGCTTATCTGGGCGAAGGCACCACAGTGATGCACGAGGGATTTGTTAACTTCAATGCCGGCAGTGCCGGTACGGCCATGATCGAAGGACGAATTTCCGCCGGCGTCATGGTCGGCAAAGGCAGCGACCTCGGTGGTGGCTGCAGTGTCATGGGCACTTTGTCCGGCGGCGGCAAGGAAGTGATTTCAGTAGGTGAGAACTGTCTGATCGGTGCCAATGCCGGCATCGGATTTTCGCTCGGCAACCGCTGCATCGTCGAAGCCGGACTCTATGTCACAGCCGGTACCAAGGTGAATATGCTGGATCGCGCCGGTCTGCTGCAGACCACAGTCAAGGCAAGGGACCTGTCCGGCAAGGATGATCTGTTGTTGCGACGCAACTCACTGACTGGTGCGGTTGAATGTGTACCCAACAAAACCGCAGTTGAATTGAATACTGCGCTGCACAGCAATAACTAGCAATGTCTGCAACCCTGGAACTGGCCAAACAATTGATACGCTGCCGATCAGTGACCCCTGAGGACGCCGGCTGCCAGGAAATATTGATAGCCAGACTGCAGGCACTGGGATTTGCCATCGAGCGTTTGCCGTTTGGTGATGTGCAAAATTTCTGGGCTCAGCTGGGCAGTACCTCGCCGCTGCTGGTATTTGCAGGTCATACCGACGTGGTGCCGCCTGGCGCTGACCAGGATTGGCAGTCGCCGCCCTTTGAACCTCGCGAACAGGATGGCCTGCTGTTCGGGCGCGGGGCCGCCGACATGAAAGGCTCCCTGGCCGCAATGGTGACTGCAGTTGAAAATTTTCTCCGGCAACAACAGCCAAACGGCTCAATCGGTTTCCTCATCACCAGCGATGAGGAAGGTGACGCCGTAAACGGCACAGTTAAAGTAGTGGACTGGCTGGTGAGCATTGGCCGGCAGGTGGACTACTGTATTGTCGGTGAACCTGGATCCGACCAACTCCTCGGAGACACCATCAAGATCGGTAGACGCGGATCGCTTGGCGGTCGTTTGACCGTCCATGGTATCCAGGGGCATATCGCCTACCCTCAGCTTGCGCGCAACCCTATCCATCAGGTTTTACCTGCGCTCACCGCCTTGACACAAAAGGTATGGGACCAGGGCAATGATTCTTTTCCGCCTACCAGTTTTCAAATTTCCAATATTCACGCTGGCACCGGTGCCAGCAACGTTATCCCTGCCAGATTGGTCGTGGATTTCAATTTCCGCTTTTCCACCGAACTGGATGCGCCCGAACTGCAACGACAGACTGGTTTGTTGCTGGACCGCCATGGCCTTGAATATGCGCTCGAATGGAACCTGAGTGGCAATCCGTTTTTGACAGCCTCCGGCAAACTGATCGAGCAGGCCCGAAAAAGCATTCAGTCCCTGACTGGCCTCGAGACACAGTTGTCAACAGCAGGCGGCACTTCCGACGGCCGTTTCATTGCACCGCTCACCGGTGCACAACTGATTGAACTGGGGCCCTGCAACGCCTCCATTCACAAAGTGAATGAACATGTGTCCATCGCCGATCTGGATTTGCTCGCGCGGATTTATCAGGACCTGATGCAACGTCTGCTGGCGTGAAGGTCACCTCAGGTTCGCAGGTAAACATCATAGCGACTGCTGGAACCCGTCAATGAATGATTGGGGGCGACACCGGCAAGCGGTTGAGCGAGTCGCGGTCTTTTTACCACAACCCGACGCAGGGCAAGTGACTGCGCAGCATGAAGCAGTTCCGGCTCAGAACCGCCACCTTGATTCGCCGCAGTAAAATACTGCTGCAGCACATACATCTCTTTCTTCACCCGCGCTGCCTTGCCGCGAACTGGAAACATCGGATCAAGATAGACCACATCGACCGGTTCAAATTCGGCCGCCAGATGGCAAAAGTTCCCCAGGATCAGGGTCATTCGCCTGGCTGTCTCACAGAGACTGGATTGATCACTCAGTGCCGCCCGTCGGAGCGCATCTTCGAGCAAGGCATGTATCACCGGATCCGACTCTACCAACATGACATTGCAGCCCAGGCTGGCGAGCAGAAATCCATCTCTTCCGAGGCCGGCGGTGCCATCAACAATAGCTGGCCGGAAACCGGGTTTCACACCGAC
>JBBDXV010000203.1:0-4922 GCA_040902165.1 Pseudohongiellaceae bacterium | reverse complement strand
CCTCATCAATGCCTCGCGCGGCACAGTCGTGGAAATCGACGCACTGGCCGCGGCACTGCAAAGCGGGCAACTGGCAGGCGCAGCCATCGATGTATTTCCCGACGAGCCGGAAACCAACAATGAGGAATTTTTTTCACCTTTGCGCAAGTTCGAAAATTGTATCCTCACACCCCATGTAGGGGGCAGCACGATGGAAGCCCAGGAAAACATCGGAATCGAGGTGGCACAAAAACTGGTGCGCTACAGCGACAACGGTTCGACCTTTACTTCGGTAAATTTCCCCGAAGTCGCCCTGCCTTCGCATCCCGGTAAACATCGCCTGCTGCATATCCATCGCAATGTGCCCGGCGTACTCACCGAGATCAACCGCATCTTCTCTGATACCGGCATCAATATCAGCGCCCAGTTCCTGCAGACCAATGAACAGGTAGGTTATGTGGTGATGGACATCGATGAGAAATACAGCAAGGTCGCGCTGGAAAAACTCAATGCGGTGAATGGAACGGTAAGGTGCAGGGTGTTGTTCTAGGCAAACCGAAGCGACAGGGACCGGGTCAGCATCAGCTTCAATGTGCTGGCCGCGCCACAGTGTAAAGCCGGCCTGGTTCAATTCCCTGCGTCGATGTAGCCAGGGATGGAGTTGAGCACATTCAGCTGGTCGGCCTGTTCGACAGAGCCATACATTTGTTCCACGGTGGCGCAGCGTCGCCGGCGCACCCGGCTGAAATTCCGGTTCTCTTCGCTGCAGACGATCATCTGGCCCAGTGGGCGACTGCTGTTGTATTCTGCCAGCTCGACTTCACCCATGGCTTCAAAGTTCGGTATGCCATCGCTGTATGCGCAGGCGGCCAGCAACAGGCCCGCGATCATCATCAAGAAAGGTTTAGCCACACAATTCTCCCATTGGAAATATACGCTTCGACCTCTACTGCTGCCGGCGAGAATACGTCCAAAATGTCCTATTGTCTCGCATTGAATCGCGCGATAATCCAACCCGCCAGGTTGGGCCCCGAACTTCGAAGGATTCTCCCGGCAGGCCAGAGGGGGCCACCAATATGAACAATGTGGTTTTGTCATTGCGCCCGATTACACTCCGGCTGGCAGTGGCTGCTCTTCGCATAAAAAAAGGGTGAACCTTGTAAGAGGTTCACCCTTATTTCACTGCTTAAGTCTACAACTCAAACGTCAACCGGGCGTAAAACAAACGGCCCATTGCGTCATACAGTCGCTCTTCAGTCCCGCCAAGCTCAGCCATACGCTGCGGTCTACGGTCGAAGGCATTGCGAGCACCCACGGTAAAGTTGAGTTCACCGCCAAATGCCTCATAGCCTCGGTAGTTATAGGCAAAGTCTTCAACATGCGACGCGCGCAATTCGGTGACTGTGCGAGGAACTACACTGGGATGCAGTCCTCCAAGGAAATTCCCTTGATAGCCATCGTAGTTCACACTATGCAGATAGTGGGAAGTCAGAGACGCGCTATGATTGCCTCTGACCCAACCTATGCGCAAATCACCTTTGATACGTGGCATCGGAGGAACAGCACCAGTCGACCAATTCCGGTTACCCACCGCCTGTACCTCGGCACGTTCCGGACTCAACTGGTAGACATAGTCTTGCAGATAAGTCGCCGCCAGACCGACGCTGAAGGAACCCAATTCATCCATCCCCATCATATCCGGCAATTCGAAATTGTAGTCATAGTTCATATCCCAGGCCTTCACCAGCATATTGGAAGCATTGCTACTGCCGATAAATACGCGGTTGATGACAGCCTGGCCGGTAGGATCACGGACGACACGCTTGTCAGACCGAGGATCGGCATACCAGGCGGCTACCTGGGCAGCCGAGGGCTGGGTAGCTGCGCTTAAGCCCGAACCTGTGAAACCAGTCGCCTGCTGGAAATTAAAGAAGTCCAGGTTAACGATATCCTGCGCGTTTGAGCTCACAATACGGTCTGTGAAGTCAGTTTCACTGTAGGTGAGTGAGAACCGCATGCTATCCATGATGTCCCAGTCAAATCCGGCCGATATGGTATCCGCAGTTTCCGGCACCAGCAGCGGGTTACCCTGAGCGCAGACTGAGGTAAACGCGGCATGAATTGTGAATTTATCCGCAACGTTATTCAAACCACAGACTTGTGGCGAGTTCAAATCATTCAGAGATGGAGCAATAAACGATGTGCCCTTGGTGGCGCGCAAGGTCAAATTGCTGAACGGGCTGTAGGCAACGCCGTACTTGGGATCTGTGGAATTCTGCCCGGTACTGTAATCTTCATCACGTACGGCCAGTTGAAATTCCAGATTCTGCAGAACCGGTAGCGAGAGTTCCGCGAAAAAAGAATCCACTGTTCGGCCACCGTGGCGAGGCAAGGACTGCGCACCAATCCATTGATCATTCAGTATCCTGAATGCTGTTGGCACATCGTCAAACTGCTCATCACGGCGCTGATAGCCGAGTGCAGCTGCAATGGTACCGCCTGGCAATTCGAAACCTCCCAGCGGGACATCACCATTAATTACCAGATCAAAGGTCTGCAGTACGTCTTCATTGCGCTGTCGAGCATAATTGACCGTTGAGTCCGCTACCGCCTGGGTATTCAGATTTGCAGGATCCAGCGTAGCGAACGGCGTGTAACAGGCATCCCGGTCGGTAGCCACATCGCACAGGAGACCCTGATTGAGACCCCCAAAACTTCCCTCGTAGTCCTTGTCGTTATTTACAGAATTCGCCCACATATAGGCAGCATTTCCTTGCCATCCTTCAATAAAGGGCACGGTAAAATCAGCCTGAACTGCAACGCGATGGCCGAAACTCAGACCATCCCTGGGTGAAGAACCGTCACCATTGAATATCGCTGGCAATGTGCCATGTTTGGCCCAGGGTCGCCAATCAAGAATCCGGACATCTTCGTTGAAAGGAATGCCGTTGGGATCCAGGATCACAGTGCCGAACATGCCACCGATACGATCCGGCACACCATCGCCATTGGCATCCTGGGCAAACAGGGGATTGCCAGCGGCATCTACGGCCCTGAACGGGTTACCTGGAATCTCCCCTCTTACAATAGGAAGCTCAACGACTCGCCCACCGGGGTTAATGGGGGATCCACGGACTTCATGACGGACATTCCAGTAGCTGTACTGGGCATTGACCGAGAAATCATCACTGAAATCATAGGAAGCACTGGTGAACAAGGTTCCCTGCTGGGTTGGATAGCGATAATCCCAGAACTCACCATAGTCATATGCGCAGTTAGTGGACGTTCTCAACCATCCAAACTCCCCGTTCCCAATCTCGGTGGGATCGCCAGGTAAGGTGCCACAAAGCGGGTCAGCTTTCCTTGTGGTAGAACCGGCCCCGGTGCGCAGATTCCCGGCAGCATCGCGGAGCGGAACAGTATAGTCACCTGGGGTGGCGGTACTGGACCAGACAAATGCTGAACGCAAGGTATCGGGGCGATCACGCATTTCCAGTCGGCTATGCTCACGCCAGTTGGCGGCTACGACTATGTCGATGCCACGGAATTCGGTGCCCCATAAAGCAGCAAATTGCAGGTCTTCGTAATCACCCCGGTCATCATTCTGTGTCATTTGCTCGAGCTTGAAGCCGTCATAGGATGTGATCGGCACAAAGTTGACAACCCCGGCCACTGCCTCCGAACCGTATAGCGCTGCTGCGCCATCGGTCACGATATCGATGCGCTGTATCGCTATGGGTGGCAATAGGGTATTTACGTTCGAATTTTCAACGCGCTTTCCATCGAACAAGGTCAGTGTCGCACCGGTACCCAGTCCGCGCAGATTCACCGACGTGGCAATATTGCTCGCACCGGTAAACGCATTGGCTGTAACGGTAGTACCCTGGTTGAAACTGAGGTTGTGGACCACATCTCCCATATTGGGTGTGCCGGCGGCAGCTATATCATCAGCGTCGATCTGGGTGATGGGTGACGCTGCCTGAAAACCTTCGGTGCGTCGAATATAGGACCCGGTGACGATTACTTCCTCGACTTCAGGCTGCTGGGCAAAGCTCGGACTGGCCAGTGGCAGAAGTGAGAACGAGATAGCGGCACAGAGCAGACTTCGCTTGTGAGGAATTTTAGATCGCATATTTCTCTCCAGTTTTTGTTGGTTTCAAAAGATTGCCGAAGCAAGCAGGGCGATGAATTTCCCGTTAAAGCAGTTAGAATGTTCGAGTGAACTCCATTGGCCTGATTGCGAACGACAGGGTCTGAATGATTCCACCCGGAATCAATTTACCCGTAATTGCAACAAACTGTGACAGCCGTGCAACCCGGCAAGTCTACTCGCGTTTGCAAAAAAGGGGAAGTTTGAAAACCGGGATTATTTAGGAACAAAAACAGTTCTGTCAGGCCCGGCCAGGGTCACGCCCAACAAGGAATTGCCTGGGTTTTCATCTTTACCTCTTTGGGGCCCCTGGATGGTGAGTTCGTGTCCAGCTGAAGCATCATTTCAGGGAAGGTTCAAATCCTTGCAGAAGCGTGAATACGGCACGATGACAGTCTTTCCGACCTGATAATGCCGTTCGCCCAGATGTACTTGATAAAACATCGGGATGTTCACCCGCTCGGCAAAATACTTCAGCGCCGGACTGGCAGACTTCTCACCGGTTTTGCATTCCACGGCGAACAGCGGTTTTTTGTCCTGGACGACCACAAAATCCACTTCACGTTTGTCGGTATCCCGAAGAAATCGCAGTTCCATCCGATGGCCCAGAACATCTTCCTGCCAGTGGCAGAACTTGAGCAACTGACAGGCCACGAGGTTTTCAAAACGTGGCCCGGGTTCCGGAACTTCAGACCAGTCCCAGAGATAGAGTTTCTGTTCCTTTTTTACCGCTCGCACACGCTTGGCACCAAACGGTGGAATACGGAAACAGACATACAGGTTTTCCAGAATG
>JBBDXV010000202.1:2824-4939 GCA_040902165.1 Pseudohongiellaceae bacterium | reverse complement strand
GTTGCCTCCAGCTTCATCGCCGCTTCCTCGGCCCAGCGCCGGGCATTACCGGCCAGTTCCAGCCCCATGATGTATTCATAGCCGCGGCCAGCCGGTTCCACGACGGCCGATCGGGTCTGAAAATCCCGCCCATCGGCGGAAATCGCGGTGATATTGATATCCGGGCTGATGCGGAAAAAAGTCTGATTGATCAGCGATCCTTCGGTCGTGGCTATCAGGCGGTCTTCCCGTATCGAGAGAATACTGCTTGAGGCAAAGCGTATTGAATTGACCCGCATGGCTTCTTCATTGATACGCAACAGCATGGCTGCCTTGTCATCGAGGGAGACGGTGAACGGATCTATGCTGTGCGGTGTTACCCAATCCACGTCGGTGTACACATCGACCGGGGCCAGCACCGATTGCGATGGCGCGACCTCGTTGTTGGCTGCGGCGATGGCGACCGCTTCCCGTGCCATTGCGACGACAGCATCACGGTTGAAATTCTGGGTAGCGGAAAATCCCCAGGAGCCGCCCTTCAATGCGCGAATATTGATACCGAAGGATTCAGAGTTTTGCACCTGGGTAATCGTCTGCTCGCGCGTGCCTATCGATTCAAAGCGGGTACGGATTACCCGACCGTCGGCATAATCAGCGCCGGCACTTGTTGCCGCCTCGATAGCCAGCAACAGCAATTCTCTTTCGAAAGATGTCAGAACCTGTGCCACTACCGGTCGGCTGCCGGGCAGGAACAATCCGGCGGCGGTAGCAGCGCCGGCCGACAATCGCATGAAATCCCGACGGGAAATTGACGCGAACGGCAACAACGGGATGCCACCGGGGGACATCGAACCAAGGTGGTTCCTGGGCACTGGCAGAAGTCTCAAGTTATAACTCCAAAAACTGGTGACTGGCAGGCAGAATACCCATCAGTTATGCTGCGTGGCAAATTGAATTGATGATGGAAAGCTTAAATGGGCAGAGCGTATCAAAATCGCAAGGAGTCGATGGCCAAAACCGCAGAGGCCAAGACCAAGGTTTACAGTAAATATGCGCGCGAAATATATGTCAGTGCCAGGAGTGGCGGTACTGACCCGACCGGCAATCTGACCTTGCGCGGTCTGATGGAGCGGGCCAAGAAAGACCAGGTTCCCACGCATGTGATCGAGAAAGCCCTGGACAAGGCAAGTGGTGCCGGCGGTGAAGACTTTTCGGTCGCCAGGTATGAAGGTTTTGGTCCTGGCGGCTGTATGGTGATAGTCGATTGTCTTACTGACAATCCTAACCGTACCTTTGGTGATGTGCGCGTCTGCTTCAACAAGGTCAAGGCCAAACTGGGCACCCCCGGCAGCGTCAGTCATCTGTTCGATCACAACGCCATTCTGAAGCTGAAAGCTGACGAGGATGCAGTTTTGGAAGCACTGATGGCCGCCGATGTGGACGTGTCTGATATCGAGGTTGAAAGCGGCCATGTCACGGTGTTTACTCCCAGCTCGGAATACTTCAAGGCCAAGCACGCTCTGCTTGAGACCTTTGCCAACGCCAAGGGTGAATTGGATCTGGAAGTCGATACCATTCAGTTCCTGGCCCAGAACACCATGTCATTGAGCGGCGAAGACGCTGTTACCTTTGAGAAAATGGTGGAAATGCTCAACGATCTGGATGATGTGCAGAACGTGTTCCACAATGTTTCTAACAACGTAAGTTTGTAGGCCCTCAACAGAAACAATGCCCCGGCAGTAAAAATCGACCTCATCATTTCTCTTTCCCGTTTGCACCCAATGCGGGTACTTCAGGCACGGGCTACGACCGGTGGCGAAAGGTGATGTTGATTTAAATCAGAGTGCCCGGAGGCAGCCGGGGAGGTTAACATCGCGCGGGGGGTCTTCAATATCCATGAATATACAAAATCTCGGCTACCGTACCGACTGCATTTTTCACAAATACAACGGCGAAATCACCGAACGCGAAAACTATTTTCTGATTCGAACTCCGGCCAACCCGACTTTCCATTGGGGTAATCTGCTGCTGTTTAAAACAGCGCCATCTCCAGGAGATTACCGCGACTGGATGCAAGCCCATGCTGCTGAATTTGGTCCAGAACCGGAATTTACTACTTTTGGCTGGGATACCGAA
>JBBDXV010000202.1:0-2724 GCA_040902165.1 Pseudohongiellaceae bacterium | reverse complement strand
AATACCGGCGCCAGGGAATCTGTTCCCGAATCATTCAACGCTGTGCGAACGATGCACTGGAGTCCGGCAAGGCCAGAACTCTTGTTATCTGTGCGGAGAAAGGCAGCACTGCCGAAGGTGTCTACCGACGCGCGGGGTTTACGCACTGCGTGGATCAGCATGGTGTGTGCCGTAGCGCTGACTAGCGCCTCTGCTGAACTATCCGTTCGTGTTCGGCATCCAGCTGCGCTTTTTAAAACACCGCACCGTTCCGGATGACCATATCGATCAGATCCAGATTATGTATGTCTCAGGTTAGGGGAAGCTGACGGTACATAAAAAAGCAAATACCACAATTCTCGACAAAGAAATAGACGACTATCGATCCGTAGTAATCAAACTGCTACAGAAAATGTTCGAAATCAGATTTCCCAAATAATAGAATTACAAGTTATGCCCTTTTCATGGAAATGATATTTGATTGGGAATGGTTGGAATAGGTGGTCCAATCAGGTTTATAACTCTCAGCCTGATTTCCCCAAACAAACCAACCTTTCCTCGGACCTCGGGCAAACAATTCAATTCTAGGTCCCCAGCTACAAGATTCAATGACTTCGTACTGTTCATCGGGTTTTCTACTATGTTCGCGCTTACGAGTTGAAATGATGTTTTCCTGAGTGCGACCCCGTTGCAGAGTGCGGACCTTCTTTCCGCGGACACCAAACAGGATTAACTCAGTGACATTACGGAAATAGAATCCTACGCCTCGACGATCGGGGCCGCCATCTTTGCGCACCTTGTACCAAATGAGGTTGGACTTATAGGTAAATCCCCAGTGTTCCATTACCTGAAGTCCTTCTGCCAATAAGGCATTGGGTACCCATAAATAAAGGTGTGCTCGATCCTCAACGATTGCCTCAACTGGAAGATCCTTAATTTCCTGGAGTGTCATTGTTGAATAGCGAGATAGCCGTTTATGTTCGGGAGCCATCTTGCCTGTGCGATTAGTGAACTGCCATGGGGGGTCCGCCAATACGGTCGCAAACTTTTTGCTTTTCACAGATTTAAGAAGATCGTCGGACGCGCTTAAAATTGGATTTTGGGGCATAGTTTCTGCCTTTTAGTTGTTCGATTAGTGATCAAGATTATACTGTATATTTATACAGAGACAACTGATATAGGGATACCAATTAGTAACAAAGGACATGGGTTTCCTACACCTCGACTGACTCGATCTTCGAGCTTGCGCCAATGGGTAGTTGCTTCACCAAATTTATCGGCCACAAATCGAGAAGCCCACCCTTTCTCAAAGCTGCCACAGGCAACCGCGCCTAACTCTATGAGTCGTTTCTGTCTGGAAGTGGGAGTATAAAATTCACTAATAGCCTTTATAGATGACAGGCCGTTCTCAACTGCGAATTCCTCAATGATTTCCTTTAGCGAATGCTGTAATGAGGCACCGCGCGTGATAATTACGCCCAAAGAGATAACCCCATCAGCATGCAGTCGTTTGAAATTTTCCAAGTCTCGATCATAAAATGGATCCTTGTTATTCCATTCGATTTCCATCGCTACAGTTCCTGTTGGGAACGTCTTTACGTGATCGATTTCATGGGATATGGATTCACGTTCCACGCCATCAACAGTTTTGGTAACGACAAAGTTATGCTTCGTCCAATCAAAATCTTCTGAAAGCCGCCTTCTTAGGCGCTGAGTGAACAATCCCTCTCCCCCACCCCCCCGCACCATCTCCGAAGCCGGAATATTTGCTTCAGAAAGTACAGTTTCGATCTCATCAACGGCAGTCGGCATATCATGCTTGAGTATCGCTTCTGCATGGTGAAGCATCAGAATGTCAAATCCCTTGTTTATCAGTTTGTTAAACACTTAGCCCTTCCAAAAATACAAATTGAACCCGGATAAATCCTGGTAAATGAAATATAGTTCAAAACTCACAGATATGGATAGCACAGGTGAAAATTGAAGGTACATGTGTATACGAAGAATAAAAGGCGTCTCTGAAGCGTGGCATTGTCCGGTTTCGTGGCCAACGAACCGAGTGATACCATTTTGGCAGTCTGAAAATCCAGGTAATCGACTGCTTTTTATCCACAGCGCAATGCAAATGGCTTTTTGTTCAAGGCTGAAATCCGATCAAACCACTACCAGGCCGAGCGGGGAATCCCCCTGACATTAACGAATTGTCAGTCAAAATCGCCTGTGAGAGCATGGCGCCACGATGATGATCTCGAGACGAAACTCCATTCAGTTGATATTGCCGGTGTTGACCAGCCTGATACTGGTGATGCCGACCGTATCGTTGGCGGCTGGTCCATTGCTGCGGGATCATTATCCGCGGCTGGCAGAATTCCTGGATGCTTTCGATGTCGTACAAGCCGCGGTGTTCGAAGAGCTGGTAATTATCCGGGACCAACCTGCCGCAGTGCCTGGTCTGGAACAGTTGCTGGATACCCTGTCACAGCTTGAAGACCCGGCGGCAGCCCATTCACTGGTGAGAGAAGGGCACCTTTCCATGGTCGGTCCCCTGCGTATTTTTGAAACCCGCGCCACCCCGGGCCTGATTGCGACGATTCGTGATCAGCATGACCCGGCCAGCGCCAGTCAGGCCCTGAAAACCAGTGGACTGCTGACACCCTGGGCGGTTCAGGTTTTGCGTCGCGGGCGCGAATTTGAATTTCAGCTCTATGAAATCCTGCTGGACGAAGCGGTCGTTGACAAAAAAAC
>JBBDXV010000201.1:23529-32400 GCA_040902165.1 Pseudohongiellaceae bacterium | reverse complement strand
CGGGACGGGCGCGGTCTGCTGCAGCACCTCATACCACCCGGTGCCTGTCGCTCAGCTTTATTGCAATAATTGGCGACCCACCGCCTACCGCCCGGTGCCGATCACTGCGGTTTGTTTCTTTCGATCAAGCATCAGTGAAACTTCAAACTGAGACACTATGGAAACCTGGTCACTATTGACAATAAAGGCTTAAAACGGCATAGTGCTGCGCTCTTTATTTGGGGGTCCGGCAGCCAGAATCGCCAGAACCCACCGACAGCGGATTTCAAAGGAGTAGCTCTTGGCCAACACGCAACAAGCGCGCAAACGGGCACGTCAATCTGAGGTGCGTCGACGCCACAATGCCAGTTTCCGATCCATGGTACGCACCCACATCAAGAAGGTCGTTACCGCAGTCACGGATGGAAATTATGAACAGGCCAGCACTGCCTATAACGCAGCAGTACCGGTTATCGACCGCCTGGCCGACAAGGGCATTATCAACAAGAACAAGGCTGCGCGGCATAAAAGCCGGCTGAATGCGGCAGTCAAGGCACTGAAGGCTTAAGCCTGTCTGTGCCAAAAAAAACCGGCCCTGGCCGGTTTTTTTATGCCGATTTGTCTCGCTCAGCTGGCCATGACCATATTGTCCCGATGAATCAGTTCCGGCTCACCGGCGTAACCCAGTAATTCCTCAATGCGATCGCTTGATTTGCCTTTGATCCGCACGACTTCCGCAGCATCATAATTGACCAGCCCTCTGGCAATTTCAGTTCCCTGTGGATCCATGCATACCACTACGTCGCCGCGTTCAAATCGCCCCTCAACGGCAGTCACGCCAACCGCCAGCAGGCTACGGCCTGAATGGCGCAGCACCTTGACTGCACCCTCGTCCAGCTGCAATCGCCCCTTGGCCTTTAGCTGACCCGCCAGCCATTGTTTGCGGGCGGCAACCGGACCTGAATCCGGCGTCAACAGGCTGCCAATCTTTTCTCCGTCCATCAACCGTGCAATTACCCTGGTCTCGCGACCATTGGCGATCACAGTGAGGGTACCGGAACGCGATGCCAGTCGTGCCGCTGACAATTTGGTTTGCATACCGCCGCGTCCGAGCGCACTCCCTGATCCTGCCATCGCAAGCAATGCCGGATCATTGGCTGACGCCTCGCTGATCAGCTTTGCGTCGGTGAGCAATCTTGGATCCGCATCAAACAACCCGTCCTGGTCGGTAAGAATAACCATGACCTCGGCGTTCACCAGATTGGCGACCAGGGCAGCGAGCGTGTCATTGTCCCCAAAACACAGTTCCGCTGTGGCTACTGTATCGTTCTCGTTGACTACCGGGACCACTTGCATATCCAGCAAGGTGGTCAGCGTACTGCGGGCGTTGAGATAGCGTTTCCGGTTTGAAAGATCTTCGTGGGTCAACAGAATCTGGGCGGCATGCACACCATGCAGTTTGAAACAGCTTTCCCAGGCCTGGACCAGCCCCATTTGGCCTACCGCAGCGGCAGCCTGTTGCATATGCACGGCACGGGGCCGACTTTTTAATGCCAGTCTGGTAACACCTTCAGCCACCGCGCCAGATGACACCAGCACGACCTTGCGACCGGTCTTTTGCAGACTGACGATCTGTTCCGCCCAGTTCTCCAGCGCAGATCGATCCAGACCAAGTCCATTGTTGGTCAATAGAGAACTGCCGATTTTTATCACCCAGGTACGGGCTTGCTTCAGTTTGCTTCGCATAATTGATCAGTCAGCCGGAAAATCATCCAATACATCATCTTCCTCGCGCGAGCCGGATGCGCGGGCACGTTCGATACTCTCGCGGATTTCTTCGTCCATGGCCTGATCCTGCCGTTCCAGATCCGCAGCGTATTCCGGATCATCCTGCAGTTTCTGACGATGCTCTTCTACTGCCTTCATCAGTGCTTCGCATAATTTGTTGACACCAATATCGGCCAGTGCCGAAATTTCAAACACCGGCGCTTTCCAGTGCAACTGCAAGACAAGTTTTTTTCGCAGGGCACTGAGCTCACCAGTCGGCATTAAATCGATCTTGTTTAACACCAACCACCGTTCCTTGGCGGCCAATACTGAACTGAATTTGCTCAGCTCGCCAATAATGGCATGCGCATTGACCAGAGGATCAGAACCGTCAGCGGGCATTACATCAATCAGATGCAACAGTAATCCGGTACGCGAAAGGTGTTTCAAAAAGCGGATGCCCAGCCCGGCACCTTCTGCGGCACCTTCGATTAAACCCGGAATATCAGCCATGACGAAGCTTCGGTCCAGTCCAAGACTGACAACACCAAGATTTGGTATCAGGGTCGTGAACGGATAATCAGCCACCTTGGGTCGTGCTGCGGACACCGCCCGGATCAAGGTGGATTTACCGGCGTTGGGTATACCCAGGAGACCCACATCCGCTACCAGTTTCAATTGCAGATTGAGGGTTCTGATTTCTCCCGGGGTTCCCTTGGTGATCTTGCGTGGCGCCCGGTTGGTACTTGACTTGAACCGGGTATTACCGAGCCCGTGACGCCCACCCTTGGCCACCAGGACCCTGGCACCGGGACTGGTGAGATCGGCCAGTATCTCTCGTGTGTCGACATCAAGTACGGTTGTTCCTACCGGTACTCTTACAATCAAATCATCGCCACCACGTCCGGTGCAGTTGTTACTCTGCCCCTTGTCGCCTGGTTGCGCCCGATAGCGCGGCTGAAAGCGAAAATCCACGAGCGTGTTCAAATCATTATCAGCCAGCAAAAGGACACTGCCGCCGTCGCCGCCGTCACCACCATTGGGACCGCCCTTTTCTATATATTTTTCACGTCGGAAGCTGAGGCAACCGTTGCCACCATTTCCTGCTTCCACGGTAATTTCCGCTTCGTCGACAAACTTCACGTTTATCCTCGCTGATCCAGTCCAATACCAACCCTGTCAGCCGTTGCCGGGTCCAGATACAAAAAAGCCCCGTCGACTGACGAGGCTTTTGCAGGGCGGTTACCCCGGAATTAGTTACGCCGGTTCGACACTCACGAATTTTCGGCTCTTCGGTCCTTTGATGGCAAATCGCACCACACCATCAGCTTTGGCAAACAACGTGTGATCATGCCCGCAGCCAACATTGACTCCGGCATGAAACCGGGTGCCACGCTGACGCACAATGATATTGCCGGCAATTACCTGTTGACCGCCAAACAATTTGACTCCCAGTCGTTTGGAGTGGGAATCGCGACCGTTACTGGTACTGCCACCTGCTTTCTTATGTGCCATGTTCTGCTCCTGTCCTGATCTACGCCTTGATACCGGTAATCTTGACCTCGGTAAACCATTGGCGGTGCCCCTGCTGCCTGCGGTAATGCTTGCGGCGGGAAAATTTGATAATGCTTACTTTCCGACCTTTGTCGTGGGAAAGCACTTCAGCAGTGACCTTGCTGCCGGCAACATAGGGTGTTCCGATTTTTACCGATGCACCTTCACCAATCATCAGCACTTTGTCAAAGTCCACTTTGTCTCCGGTAGCCGCATCCAGCTTTTCCAGCTTGAGGACTTCGCCCTCCTGAACCCGGTGCTGTTTACCACCACTTTCAATTACGGCGTACACTTTGTTCACTCTCCGATTTAACTGGTATTGGGGTCGGGTCGGACACCATAAACCCGGTCCAAACCCATAGGGCCGGGCATTGTACGGGATCAGCTCAAGGGAGGCAAGTGCGACTGGGCCGGTCAGCCAGTATTGCAATTATTCGGGGGTCCCCTATCATGCGCGGGAAACCAAAAGCCCCCCAACCCGGACATTACCGCACCTGAAAATCCGGTACAGACCGGGCCGGACCCGAGAGCAATATGTACGAAGAAATACGGTCGGTAGTTGCGACAGACTTTGAAGCTGTCAATCGATATATCGTTTCCCAACTCCATTCTGATGTGCCACTGGTAGAAAATATTGGCCATTACATCGTGGCAGCGGGCGGCAAGCGCATGCGTCCGGTTCTGGTGCTGTTGAGCGCAAGGGCTTGTGGCATTCAGACTAATCAGCATGTCCAGTTGGCAACCGTCATTGAGTTCATTCATACCGCCACGCTGTTGCATGATGATGTGGTTGATATGTCGACCATGCGACGTGGCCGTCCTACTGCCAACAGTCAATGGAATAATCCGTCCAGCGTACTGGTAGGTGATTTCATTTATTCGCGGGCGTTCCAGATTCTGGTTGGTTTGCAGAATATGCCCATAATGCGAATCATCGCCGACACCACCAACAAGATCGCCGAAGGTGAAGTGCTGCAACTACTCAACAAGCACAATGTGGATATCAGCGAGACCGACTATCTCAATGTCATTCGAGACAAAACTGCCATCCTGTTTCAGGCGGCAAGCCAATGCGGTGCAATCCTGGCACAGGCTGATGATGTCACCGAAGCGGCATTCAAGGCGTTTGGCATGCATATTGGCAAAGCGTTTCAATTGATAGACGACGTGCTGGATTATGCCGGCGACGCAAGTGAATTGGGCAAGAACGTTGGCGATGATCTGGCGGAAGGAAAACCTACTCTGCCACTCATCTACGCCATGCACAATGCCTCCGACACCGATGCACGGCTCATTCGCAACAGCCTGAAAACCAATGGCATAGACTCGCTGGAAAAAATCATCGCAATCGTAAACAAATCAGGCGCAATTGATTACACCCGCCAGCTGGCAAAAACAGAGATTGACGCCGCACGAATCTGTCTGGACCCGCTCGAGGATTCTCCGTTCAAAAATGCCTTGTTATCGATGGCAGAAATGTCGATCAACCGGAAAAATTAACTGCTCCGGAATTTTCAGCGTGGCCGCGATTCACCATTTGCAAAGACAGTAATGCCGGCACTGGTGCTGCGCCTGATTGAGGCCGAGTCGATAAAACGCACTTTCTGATCACTCGGCTGGAAAATTTCCGCATTTTCCGCCAGCAATTCATTCGCGTTTGCCGTCATTTGAATCGCCATGCGGTCATTACCCAAAAGTCGGTAAACTTCCGCCGCAGCAAAATAAAAATCCGGTTCCACATCCTTGATGCGCAGCGCTTTGCGGTAGGACATAATGGCGCGTTCGAGATCTCCTGCCTGGAACTGCACGTTGCCCAGTTCAAAATGGTAATAGGGATTCTGGTTGTTAAACCGGGTAATCGCCCGACGATACTGTAGTGCCGTATCTTCGTCACCCTGGGCAATATAGAACCGTGCCAGATTATTGACTGCAGTCGCATTGGTCGTATCGGAATCAAACGACTTTCTATAACTGTATTCCGCCAACTGCGGCTCTCCCAGACGATTGTAGACCGCGCCGATATTGTTCCAGGCAATCGAAACTTCCTGATCCAGCCACAACGCGTTTCTCAGATATACCAGTGCCGACTCAAACTCTCCGGCAACCATGCGTTCCACACCCAGATTATTGAAATAAAGTGCCCGCGCACGCAGGTCAGTGATAACCGACGAAGTTAGCTGCTGCACAGCAATTTCCGGGGTGAAATCCACAATATAGGTTTCTCGTGCGGTTATACGTCCGGTGGCATTGATATGTTGGTTCAAGACCAGTAAACCGCCACGTCGATCCCAGGTAGGTCGCACTTTTACCGTTTGAAAGGAAGCCTGTAGTCCGGCATAGCGCGCCATTGCAACATACAGATTCATTACCGAAAGACAATTTCCGGCTCGTGAGTGAAACACTTCCACAGCGGTCTGGGTTCGATCGTCGCTGTATTGGATGTTCAGGAATTGTTCGCCAAACATCAGGTCCTGAAGAATTTCCACTTTTTCAAAGTTGCGGTCATTGGGTCTGATGTTGTCATCCACCAGCTGTTTTATTTCATCGCTGAGGTAGAGCATATCTATGTCGGCAAAGGCGTCTGCCGGTTGGGAAATAATCCGGCTTTGTAGCTCTGCGTCCGGATCAAAGGCAAAATCCAGATCAATGACCTTGCAACCCGTAAGGCTGATTGGTAACAACATCAGAATCAATTTACCGAGTTTGCAATACATGAAATATCCAGGTCGCAAGTAGACTTCGCCTAACTAGAATCGGGTCGGGGTCCGGCGCCCGGTCTTGTCAATTTTCATAAATTCATAACGGCCGTCGACAAACGTGATCTGCTCGGTGTACAGCTTGCGAAAAAGGGCAATCCAGGCCGCATAGGCCGCAACGGGTCCGGTACTGATTCCAAGACCGGTATAGTCCAGATTTTCATCCAGCCTGCCAAGATCCCGACCCCACTGATAGCCGAACCGGGAGTCGCCGTCGGAACCGTAGGTATATTCCAGGGCAACCCGTGTTTGGGCGATACGCATGGTATCGGCACTCAGGAACCGGATTTCATAAATCGTTTCAAACGCCAGCGCTGAGGCGACCGTCGTTGCAAAACTCACCTGGCTGTCCACTATCACGCTTTTACTGACCGGCAGTCCTTTAACAAATTCAAACGGAAAAGTGTCTAACCGCATGAAGTCATAACCGACTTCAGTATCCCGCAACGCTGACGAAATTTTGACCCGCCCTTCTGCGTCAATATCGACTATCGCGTCAGAATTGATGGTTTCCGAACGCACCACAAAATCGTACAGCGCCTTGGCTGTGGACAGTTCCAGGGCAGGTAACGAATACACCTTTCCGGTGGTATCGATCAATTGCAATGAGTTGCCGCGAAAACGAAGTGCCTCTACTGCCAATTCAAGTTGGGCGATTTCCCCTAGCGCGATCCCGCCGGGAACGATTATTTCCTCAATGGTCGATGCAGTATGCTCATCACCGAGGGTTGATTTACGGAACTTCGACGGCTCATTGCGGGCTAGTGCCATTTCTTCACCCGTGTCACCAAACAGGGAGCTATCATTACGGCCCAATCGCTCACCCAGAAATTCAAACTCACTCAGATTACTGTCGTAGCGCCTGGCGTCGCGTGAATCTATTGCCAGGCGGTGTCCTGCCAATACATAAAGGCGTCCGACCTGTTCCGCAGTGAGCATCGGCGTCAATAAAATCGCCACATATCCCAGTTGCTCCGCCAACTGCTCGAGCTGACCGGCAAGGTCCAGGTCACTCCTATGGAAGGAAATGAAAAAACGCTCGGTACTTTCGGCCTGATACCAATCCCGATGAAACGTATCAAAATTACTGTCGCCTGATTGGGAGTTTTCCAGCAAGGCCAGTCCGCCGATATCACCCGCAATGAAACCGGTTTCGAAGGCCAGCAGATCATCACTGTCGGGCAGCAATCCAGCAGGCAGATCAGGAAATCCTCCTACCCTACGGGACTCCAAACGTCGCGCAAGATCACGGTCATTCAGATTCGGGGCAATCTCAAAAACGGTCTCCGGCGGTGGCGGAAGATGTGTCAGTGCGTCAAGCAAGGGATTGATATCCGCCGCAGAATCCCGGCTCTGGCCAAAACTGGCCCCGGCAAGGCAGGCGCCCAGGAGCACGGATACGCCGCATCGCAATAAAACCAGCCAGTTACGGTATGCAGTCATTGCTCTCTAGTCCGCTCTGCTTTCGGGTCAGACTGGCGCGCAGGTCACCGACCCACTCCGGCTCACCCCAGAAATGCAATGGTTGAGAAACTTCATCGACAAGACGCAGGGCGTCGTCAAAGCGTCGTTCTTCAATTGCGTAATTGATTGCCTGTTCCATTACAAATGTATCTGCCGGGAGCAAGGCCATGGCCTTGCGTTGACTGGCTATGCCGGAATTCAAATCCTCACCGTCCAGCAAATAATATTGTGCCATCGCCAGGTTGGCCTCGGGATTCTCCGGCGCCAGCGCCAATGCCTGGGAAAAATAATTGAGCATATCCCGCTTCATGTCAGACCTTTGCTGACCCGCAAGCATTCGCTCGCAGTCATCTACTACTGTTTCCAGATACTCGCCGTAATCCAGCAAAATTTCGACATCCTGTGGGCCGGCCGCCAATGCCTGTGCGTAATAATTCGACAGTTCAGCATCAGTACCGGGCAATTCCTGCATTCGAATGGCGTCCGCGTAGCCGGAAATACTGCGTGGCGGAGCATTGTTTGTCTGCATGGCAATACGGAAAAACTCCCCGGCCAGCGCAAAATGCCCGCTGTGCAATGCCAATTCTCCCAGTGCAATACTGATTGACGCCGGTTCAAGCGGGTTCGCAGCGAGCGCAGGGATGGGCGGCATGGTTCCCGGATTCAGAGTTCCCTGCGGTCGGTTACTGTTACGCAGGTAATTTTCATATTCATCATCCAGTCTACGCGGGCTTATGCCAAAGGCCTGATCAAATGCAAAACGCTGCGTTCTTCCTTCCAGCGTAAGCGCCAGATAATCATTCAATTGCGGCCTGCGGTCGGTATAGCCCTGCTCCTCCCAGGCATGCAACAGAAAATGCAGAAATGTTTCTGATTTCAAATTCGCAACTTGTATCAGTCGGGGAGACGCCAGTGCCTCTTCATCGTAAAGCAGCTCCTGCAGCGAGACCTCACGACTCAATTGCAGGGAGCTGCGGAAATCACTTTCCTGATACCGCACCAACTCGACCCGATCAGCCTCCACCTGCAGACTATCCAGGTAACCCACCAGACCTTCCTCGTACCATCTGGGAATACCGAGATCGACAAAATTGCGAATCAGGAAATGCAGGTAATAATGCCGGGCCTGGACCAGTGAATCTTCTTCACCAAAGACCACGGTCATGAAATTTCGTCTGGGAGTCGGGAAAAACTGTCCCTGTTCGCCGGATTGAACGAACAGACCAAAGCTCTCGGCATCAGCGAACAGGTAAACATGATTGCGGACCGCTGCCGTCGGCATTGCTGCTCGGCCGGTAATGACCCGGGCGGCAGCCTGACGCCAGGTTTCCAGTTCCATTGCAAACTGCTC
>JBBDXV010000201.1:17310-23429 GCA_040902165.1 Pseudohongiellaceae bacterium | reverse complement strand
TAATGACCCGGGCGGCAGCCTGACGCCAGGTTTCCAGTTCCATTGCAAACTGCTCAGTGCGCGAAGCGGAGACCTGGCTGAACATTACAAAATTTTCACTTTCCAGGGTCAACCAGCGATCGTCCAAAAGATCTACCTGGGACTGACCCGGAACCGGGAAAACAGCCAGGCCCAGCGCCAACTGAAGCAACAGAAAACGAAACATGGCACCCCCGAGGTCGGCATACTACGAATGTTGGCCAGGTATATCGCGACTGTAACAATGAGACCAGCAGCTCGTCAAAGCATCGCCACTGACGGTTCTACATGGCCGGGTAATTGGGTCCTCCACCCCCCTCTGGAACCACCCAGTGAATATTCTGGGCCGGGTCCTTGATATCGCAGGTTTTGCAGTGCACACAGTTTTGGGCATTGATCTGGAAGCGTTTATTCCCGGCCTCTTCAACGATTTCGTAAACACCCGCAGGACAATATCGCTGCGCCGGCTCGTCATACAGCGGCAGGTTGATTGACAGCGGAATACCCGGGTCCGTCAGCCGCAAATGGCAGGGCTGATCTTCCTCATGATTTGTGTTTGACAAAAATACCGATGAAGGTTTGTCAAAACTGATTACGCCGTCAGGTTTGGGGTAATTGATCTTCTGGCTTTCGGCCGCCGGTTTCAACTGGCAGGAATCCTTGCTGCGGTCATGAAAGGTAAACGGAAACCGGCCGCGGAAAATATTCTGTTCGATAAACACCAGTGCACTGCCAATCCAGAAACCGAATTTGTGGAATCCGGCACTGAAGTTGCGCGCCTCGTGTAATTCCTGGTAAAGACTTGAATCGTTGAACTTCTCAAGATAACCGACAATTTCGTTGCTTCGCTGTAGTTCTTTCCCCAACTCCTCAAAAATGGATTCTGCGGCGAGCATGCCGGATTTCATTGCGGTATGGCTGCCTTTGATCTTTGCCGCGTTCAAGGTACCGGCATCGCAGCCTACCAGCAGACCGCCCGGGAAAATCATTTTCGGCAGCGAGTTCAGACCACCTTTGATCATCGCCCTGGCGCCATAACAGACACGCGTTCCGCCTTCCAGATAGTGTTTTATAACCGGGTGCAGCTTGAACTTCTGGAATTCATCAAAAGGACTCAAGTGAGGATTCTGGTAACCCAGGTCTACAATCAATCCGACCGAGACCTGATTGTTCTCCGTGTGATACAAAAACCCGCCACTGGTACCTGCATAGCTGGCACCTAACATCGGATATCCGGCACTGTGCAGCACCAAACCTTCACGATGTCGCTGCGGATTTATTTCCCAGATTTCTTTCAGTCCGATGCCATAGTGTTGTGGGTCACTGTCGGCGTCAAGTTTAAAGCGGGCGATGATTTCCTTGCCCAGATGACCATGACATCCTTCCGCCAGCACCGTGTACCTGGCGTGAAATTCAAAGCCCGGCTGGTAGGAAGTTTTATGCTTGCCATGCGCGTCAACACCCATGTCACCAGTTGCCACGCCCTTGACACTGCCGTCTTCACGGTAAAGCACTTCTGCCGCGGCAAATCCGGGAAAGATCTCCACTCCCAATTCCAGGGCCTGGTCTGCAAGCCAGCGACAGAAATTACCCAGCGAGATGATGTAATTGCCGTCGTTGTGCATGGTGCGAGGCACCAGCGAGGAAGGAAACTTGATGGCTGATTCCGCATTGTGAAAATAATACACATCGTCACCGGTAACCGCAGTATTCAGCGGCGCACCACGATCCTTCCAGTCAGGAAAAAGTTCATCCAGTGCGGAGGGTTCAAATACCGCGCCAGACAAAATATGCGCACCAACCTCGGAGCCCTTTTCGAGAACACATACCGATAACTCCCTTCCCGTTTCTTTAGCCAGCTGCATCAATCGACAGGCAGTAGATAATCCTGCTGGTCCGGCGCCCACAATTACGACATCTACTTCCATGGACTCGCGTTGCATAACTATCCCTCAGGTTGATGAAAAGTCGGGCGTATCTATGAACACACCAGACAGTTTTGCCAGCAGCAATAACAATGGACGGTATTATGCGGAATAACCAGGGGCAGCGCAAAAACCGGACCGGTCACCGCCATTGCAAAATGTCACAAAATACTCCCGAATCGGGCATTTGGCACGCTATGAATTGTGTGCTTACCAGCTCGCTTTGACCGGCGTCCGGTTTTGCGCAGTATGCGCCCGGTCGTTCCGGCAGCAAATATCTTTCAATCTATGGGCTTTCGATCTATGGGCTTTCGACGCGCTTCGGCTCGGTGCACTGAGCTTTCGCTCGGTAGCCGGCTGGTCCTGGATCTTGACTCAACCCAGCAGCGGGAAACCCGCATTAAAGAATGCCAAAGCGGTCACGATAATTATTGGTTCGATCGCCGAAAATTCGCATAACACCTCCTGTCGAAGGATGTGCTCAGCTCATCCCGTTCCACAATTTGTAACAAAACTGGCCCTGAATGCTGGGCTATAATCCCGGGCTTTCAGGTACCCGTTAATTATCAAGTCAGCGACAGGCTGGCGCTAAGGTATTTTAATTCGCAAATTCATACGCCTGGAGCAGCTTTTAATGATCAACCGGCAGTACAAAGGAAGAATCACGCGCCTCGGGGCATTGGTCCTCGCCATCAGCCTGTGCGGCAATGCCGCAGCCCAGACCGATACGTCCAGCGCCCTGGAAAGTACTACGGTTACCTACCCGGCATCGTATTTTACGGAGTTCGCTCCGGTCTCGGTCAATGACATGCTCAATGTCATTCCAGGCATGAATATGATGATGGGCGGTGGCCCCGGCGGTGGTGGCGGAGGAGGCAACAATCGTCGCGGTCTTGGTGCAGGCGAAAATGAAATTCTTATCAACGGTCAGCGCATGACCGGGAAAAATACCTCTGCTCGTGATCAACTTAGCCGGATTTCCGCCAGCCAGGTTGACTATATAGAGATCATTCGCGGTTCTTCAGAAGCACTGGATGTTCGAAATTCAGGTCAGACGCTCAATATTGTGCTGGTAGATTCCCTGTCCCGCCGTAGCATCAATACCGAAGTCAATGTGGATTATATCAACGACGGCACTGTAGACCCCGGCGGAAAATTTTCCGTGTCCGGTCAGACCAGCGCACTCAACTACCTGTTCAGTGCCGATGTCGAACCGCGCTATAACAACGAGATCAGGCGGGAAGTCAGTTATCTGCCTGACTATTCACTTAATGATGTCACCTACGAAGAAGACATTCGGGACGAGACAGACTATGGCTTCAGCGGCGCCCTGAGTTATCAGTTCGACCGCGACCTGGTGCAATTCAACGCCCTCTACGGTTTCAGCAATCCGCCTTCAGAGACCTATCGTGAAATAACCAACTTCACCGGCAGCGCTCCGGTTTTAGTCCGCGAACGCGAGGCCCGTGATTTTGAGCGTTATAACTGGGAGACCGGCGGCGATTGGGACCATACCTTTGATAATGGTAGCAAGTATCGGCTGTTGTTCGTCGTCAATGACCGGCAGGGAGAAGGCGTCCGCGAGCGATTCAATATCACTGATAACGGCGATGACAAAAATTTATATCTCTACAACATGGGTCGCGACCGTGAGCGTATCCTGCGCTCATCCTACACCTTTAGCCCGGCAGCCGGACACGGGCTGGAAGTCGGTGTCGAGCGTGCCCAGACAATTCGCAATTCCGATTTGCGTATGGGACTGGCCATTTCCGGCACGCCTTCAAACACTGTTGGCGGACTGGTCCCCGTGTCGATAGACAACAGTACATCAGAAGTCGAAGAGATCCGTTACGAAACCTTTGCCATGCACAACTGGCAGATCAACGACCGGATGTCACTGGAATCTATTCTGTTGCTGGAATCATCGAAAATTAACCAGACCGGCGATGTCAGCAAATCCAGGGATTTTGACTTTGTCCGACCCAAGATGGAATACCGGTTTGATATAACCAGCAGCCTGCAATTGCGTCTCGGCGTCGAAAAGGAAGTTTCGCAACTTAGCTTTTCCGATTTCAGCGCATCGGTTGACAATTCTGACCTGGACAAGGAAACCGAAGCCGGAAACCCTGAAATCGTGCAGGAACAGGCCTGGGTCTACAACCTCAATATGGAATATCGCCTGCCTAATGACAATGGTGTTTTCAATGCTGGCGTTTATTATCGTGATATTTCCGATGTAATTGATCGAATCGATATTTCAACAGCCACCAGCTTGCTGTCTACCCGTGGCAATATTGGTGACGCCAAACGCTATGGCATCAACATGAATCTGAGCAGCAGACTCGGTTTCGTGGGTCTGCCGAATGCCATGTTAACCGCCGGTCTGAGCCTCGGTGACTCGGAAGTTACCGACCCGTTTCTGGGTATTGAGCGTCGTATGCGCGGCAATGGCCGCGGATTCAGCAACTGGGGATTCCGCCATGACCTGCCACAGATGAATGCGAATTACGGATTCAATGTCGGCTTTCCGATGAACGGCGGAAGCGGACGCACCTTTATCGATATTGATGATATCGAGGTAGAGTCCAACGAGCCGCAAATGACCTTTTATGCGGAAAAGAAAGCCTTTGGCGGTACCACATTCCGGTTGGAAGCGAGAAATATACTGGACAGTCAGTGGTGCCGGGAGAGAACCAGATTCGACGGCGCTACCGTAAATGGAATCATCGAAGAAATTGAAGACTCCTGTAACAGCAATGGTCCGAGACTGGCATTGAAAGTTCGCAAAACTTTCTAGGGATTCCCGCGCCAAAAAAATATCCCGTGGCGTTTTTACCGGCCACGGGATATTTTTTGCAGCAACAGATCACTGCTTGGTAAAAATCATCATGTGCTGCCAGGGAAGAAAATCGAGCGTCTCGGTCCAGTCAAGATTAAAGACGCTCATTTCGCGCACTACCTGTAATTCTGTCATCTTGTGTTCCGGCCTGATGGGGACCGTGGGATCTTCTGCACGATATTCCAGCAGGATAATCCGCCCGCCGGGCTTTAACGCATCGTAGATTCCCTTGATCATTTCGTAGGGATGCGAGAACTCGTGATAGGCATCAACCATCAACGCAGCATCGATGGAATTGACCGGCAGGTTCGGATTTTCAATCGTACCCAGAACCCCTTCAACATTCGTTACGCCGTCACTCGCCTTGCGTTCTTCAATGAGCGCCAGCATCTCCGGTTGAATATCCACTGCGAGGACTTTGCCTTGCGGCACCAGTTTGGCCATGCGAAAGGAAAAATATCCCGAGCCTGCTCCAATATCTGCTACGACATGACCAGGTAACAGACCCATATTGGCTACCACTTCATCCGGCATCTCTTCCTGAATGCGACTGGGCCGTTCCAGCCAGTCAGCCGCCTGATGGCCCATCACCCGGGCGATTTCGCGGTCCATGTAGAACTTGCCGCTGCCACCGATACTGCGTTCCGGTGCAAATTCATAAACCGGCGGGTCCTGAGCAAACAGCGAACCGGAACCCATAAGTAAAAACATCAGCAAAGACAACAACGGCCGGAATGCCAGGAATTTCATTTGATCGCACCTGTGGAGTAGCCAGAAAGAGGAAAGGATTATTGCAGACAAGCTGCTTATTGCAAGCAGTTGCGGCCGGCATTGCAAGGATGCCGACCGCAGTCGTCTTAAATCAATGTGTCCCGGTCAGGTATTACAATAATTTGAGCAGTCGTTGGCCTGAACCTTTGCACTTCGGACAGGCGCTGTTGTTGGTGATGAATCCGACGCCGTTACAAACATTACAGACATCTTTGTAGGGCTTGCGCAGAATTGCCTGCAATTCCCGCATTGCCTGGGAAGTTACTTTAATATCTGCTGGATTTGCCATCATTTTTATCTCCACTACTGCCTGGTAATACCGATCAAGACCTTCTTGTTTGAATCGATTATGCCCAAGCCCCCTGGTCCGAAGTGTTAACCCACTCACAGAATTGGAAAACACCTGTAAAGTTATTTTACATGTAAGAATTTTCTACAGAAATTAGAGCCTTATGTTAGACTTCCGAGGCATTTTCTGAGAACTGAATCACACTGTTGAGAGCTTGAATCATGACCGATGTATTGGCAGGAGTCCGGGTACTGGACTTCGGGAGATATATAGCCGG
>JBBDXV010000201.1:0-17210 GCA_040902165.1 Pseudohongiellaceae bacterium | reverse complement strand
CCCGATACATTGATCGCTATGGGTCTGGACTATGACAGTCTCAAGGCCAGCAAACCGGATATTATTCTGACGATGATTTCCGCCTTTGGTAGCGGTGGCCCCTATGCCAACAGAGTTGGCTTTGACGGGCTCGGCCAGGCCATGTCCGGTGCCATGTACCTTTCCGGCACCCCGGAGCAGCCGGTGAAATCCTATACGCCGTTTGTCGATTTTGGCACCGCCAGTCTTTGCGCATTTGGCACCATGGCCGCGTTGTATGAACGACAGAAAACCGGACGCGGCCAGATTGTCGAAGGTGCGCTGTTCAATACTGCGCTGACAATGATGAACAGCACGATTATCGAAGAGTCGATAATAGATCGGGATCGTGTGGCAACGCTGAACCGCTCCCAGACCTCTGCTCCCGCCGACACCTTTCGCACCCTCGACGGCTGGGTGCTGGTGCAATCGGTGGGCGGACCCCTGTTCAAACGCTGGGTAGAATTGATGGGCGAACCGCACTGGCTCGACGATCCGCGCTTTGCGACCGATATAAGCCGCGGCGATCATGGGCATCTCATCAGTAAGCGATTGGCAGAATGGTGTGCCGACAAAGGTTCGGCCGAAGTGCTGGCGGCAATGGAAGCGGCAAGAATTCCAGCTGGTCCCGTCATGTCCCCGCGCCAGGTGCTGCACGATCCCCACGTTCTTGCCAAGGGTTTGTTCAAACAGGTTGATTATCCAGGCGCCGCAAGACCGGCGCCGGTAATGCAAACCCCGGTAGCACTTTCACTGACACCTGGAAGTATCCGGCATCGGGCACCCACTCTCGGAGAACACACCGATCAGATCATGCAGTCACTGGGTTACTCCAAAGACGAAATCAGGAACTTGAGAGAAAAACGCGTCATTTAAACTATCACGACAATCAATATATAGTTGCCCCTATGGTCTTCTATGGGAGAAAAAAATGAAAAACGCCCTCCGCTTCACGATGCTTTTATCCGCTATATTTTCTGCGGGCATAGCCCTTGCTGATAACCCTGTTCTCTCAATAGATCATTATGTCCCGGTACTCTCCAAGGCGCCTTCGATGGAAGACCAGGTAGCCCAGATCTATGTGCGTGAACGGACCTTGCCGCAAACCAGTTTGCGGGGAAATGACCTGAGCGGCCAGGTGGTCCTCTTTGTTCATGGTGCGGGCACACCGGCGGAAGTGGCATTTGATCCACCAGCATCTGGTTTCAGCTGGATGGCTTATCTGGCAGATGCCGGTTATGACACTTTCTCCATGGATACCACCGGTTACGGCAGGTCCACTCGTCCCCATGTGATGAATGATATTTGCAATCTGGCAGAATCAGCCCAGCAGGATTTCATTCCCGCTCTGCTGAGCGAGCCCTGTGCGCCAAGTTATCCTTTTGCTGCAACAACGATCGAATCTGACTGGCACGATATCAATGCGGTAGTGGATTACCTGCGGCAAATCCGCAATGTAGAGCGGGTGCATCTGGTAGCCTGGTCACTGGGCGGACCCCGCGCTGCCGGTTATGCTGCCTTGTATCCGGAAAAAGTAGAGCGTGTGGTATTGCTGGCACCGGCCTATAGCCGCAATCGGTCTGCCAATCCGCCAGACACCATACCGGCACCCGGCGCGGCATTTTCCAAACAGTCTCATACAGATTTCGTCAACAACTGGAATCGGCAGATCGGCTGCTCTGACCAATTCTCACAGGCAGTGAGTGACGCAGTATGGCAGGCAATGCTGGAATCGGACCCGATCGGCGCTACCTGGGGAAGCGGCGTACGCCGCGCTCCCAGCACTACTGTTTGGGGTTGGACCCGTGACGTGGTGTCCCGGACCATGGCGCCGATGCTGTTGGTCGGCGCTGCCGAGGACCGTCAGGTTCCTGCTGCGCGAGTAAATGAATTGTATGAAGACCTCGGTGCCGCGGAAAAAATCTATCTTGATCTCGGCTGTGCCTCACACAATACCATGTGGGAATCCAATGCGTCGATTCTGTTTGATGCATCATTGCAGTGGCTGCGCGATGGCACCGTGGACGGAATGACTCAGGGAGTGATTCGCAAGGGCTATTACGAAGATTGAGTCGTTCTGTCGTTCAGATGCGTGAAGGCTGTACGCGCTTTGCCGTTGCATAGAGATCATATTCATCCGCAGACTCGACAGAGACCAAAATCAAATCTCCCGGTGCAGCATCTTGCGCATCACTGACATAGACCAATCCATCGATTTCCGGTGCGTCGGCGCTGGAGCGGCCGATAGCGCCCTCCTCGTCCACCGAGTCGATCAATACTTCTATTTCTATACCAACCTTGGCCTGCAGACGCTCTGCACTGATACCTTGCTGGGTCGCCATAAAGCGTTCCCAGCGTTCCTGTTTGACTTCCTCAGGGACCGGATCTGGTAAAGCGTTTGCCCTGGCACCTTCCACCGGTGAATATTTAAAACATCCGACCCTGTCCAGCTGCGCCTGTTCAAGGAAATCCAGCAGCTCATTGAACTCTGCATCAGTTTCGCCGGGGAAGCCGACAATGAACGTGCTGCGCAGAGTCAGCTGCGGACAAATTTCCCGCCAGGCCCGAATGCGTGCCAGGTTATCTTCAGCCGCTGCCGGCCGTTTCATCAGTTTCAGAATACGTGAGCTGGCGTGCTGGAAGGGAATGTCCAGATACGGCAGCACCTTGCCCTCGGCCATCAGGGGCACCACAGCATCTACATGGGGATAGGGATAAACATAGTGCAGCCGCACCCAGATACCCAGGTCCGCCAGCGCTTCACATAAACCCTGCATATTGGCCTTCACCGGCCGGCCTTGCCAGAATCCTGTTCTGTACTTGATGTCCACACCATAGGCGCTGGTGTCCTGCGAAATCACCAGCAACTCCCTGACCCCGGCGTTTGCCAGTCGTTTGGCTTCATCCAGTACCTCGCCTACCGGTCGACTCACCAGATCACCTCGCATCGAGGGAATAATGCAAAACGTGCAGCGGTGATTACAGCCTTCGGATATTTTCAGATAGGCATAGTGACGTGGTGTCAGCTTGATTCCCTGGGGGGGAACCAGATCGGTAAATGGATCGTGAGTCCCGGTTATCGGCGGAATGACTTCATGGACAGCCGAGACGACCGCCTCGTAGGCCTGGGGTCCGGTCACACTCAGCACACCAGGGTGAACGCGGGTGATGTTTTCTTTTTGAGCACCCAGACAGCCGGTCACAATCACCCGGCCATTTTCCTTCAGCGCCTCACCGATGGCGTCCAGAGATTCCTGCTTGGCGCTGTCGATAAATCCGCAGGTATTCACCACCACCACATCGGCATCAATGTAGGTCGGCACGATGTCGTAGCCTTCCAGTTTCAACTGGGTGAGGATGCGCTCGGAATCTACCAGCGCCTTGGGGCAGCCGAGAGAGACAAAGCCAACTTTGCCGGGTTTCTGATTCACAGCGCACCTGAAAATGGGGGTTCGAGGAAAGTGCGGCATTCTAATGTATTGCGCCTGAGTTTGCCTTATTGACTACCAGAATCATCAGGGATTGAAGTTCAATCCTATGGGAACCTATGTCAGACGCTATGTCCCTGAGCTTGCCCTGTAGCCAGACCGGCGCCTTCACGATCCTTCCAATGTTTCGGAAATGGTATTGCAGGCGGCAGATGTAGTGCTCAATCAGAACTATCCCCGCGCGATAATGGACCTGGCTGAAACACGTCGCCGTGCACTTGATACTTATCATTCTCTCTCTTCGCGCGATTGAATAAGCAGGACTTGAAAAACCTTGCACTATCTTCGTGGTTTTATGCTATAAGACACCGTGGGATATAT
The DNA here is from genome assembly GCA_040902165.1 of Pseudohongiellaceae bacterium. GTDB lineage: Bacteria > Pseudomonadota > Gammaproteobacteria > Pseudomonadales > Pseudohongiellaceae > NORP240. Next base: position 13,383 of record JBBDXV010000201.1, on the reverse strand, counting down.
TCCCACACTACCCCACAAATAAGCTTATAGCCAGTAACCAGGATGAACTGTCCTCCTTTTACCTCAATTCCGATTCGCAACCGATTGAAACACTACCGTTTTCTATTCTTTTTTTACGGTCTCATTCAACGCCTTATTTTCGAAATTAGGTTGACGTTAAACCAAGGTCTTTGGTTTTTCAGCACCAGGACCGGAACCGACGGACTTCCGATGCCTCCTCCAAGAATGCGTTACCGCGTCCACGGCGATTTCGATTCGGATTCATTTTTGACGACCGGCCAGGCAGTGTTTCAGGACTTGCAGAACCTTGTCAGTATTTATGACCAACCGCCCTGTCGACAACTCAGAGTACTGGACTTTGGCTGTGGCTGTGCCAGAACCCTTAGGCACCGAATCGCCAAACACAACAATTGGTCTATAACCGGGGTCGATACCGATATCGAAACGATCGAATGGAATCGGAGAGTATTTCCTAATCTGGCTAGTTGGATATACGGCGTGAAAGCGCCTCCCTTGACAATTCCGGCACAGAGCTTTGACCTTATCGTCGCCGTTTCCGTCTTCACGCACCTGGACGAAAACCTGCAGGACCAATGGCTGCGGGAACTTCGGCGATTACTATCGCCGGGCGGGCTCATCATTATTTCCATACACGGTGAATTCATCTGGAGTAAAAATGCGGATTGGTGCCCGCAACTCAAAAAATACGGCTTTCTGTATGCCAAAACCAACCTGGGTATCAGAAATTTTTCTGCCATGCCAGCTTACTACCAGACTGCCCTGCACAGTAAATCGTATGTACTCAAGCACTGGTCATCTCAATTCAGGATCCTTAGTTACCGTGAACGAGGCATGAACAATTATCAGGATGTCGTGGTCATGAAAAAAAACCAACACTACCCAGCTTTCTGACACATCGTCAGCTGTCGTTTGACAAGATCACAGCAAGCATTCAATCGATCACTACATTTCCAGAATCGTAGACCGCAAATTGGAAAAGCAGATTCAGTGGACATGTGCCAGATACCTTCAATGGCTGGCTGAACTGGATCCAGAGAAATCCATGTTCATGGAATTCTAATTGATGCCCAGCCGACCGTTTCAAGTACTTTTCGCAACATCTTCATCAGTGGCGGCATTCCGGTTTCGTCACCAGCCTTCATCGATGCTTCGACTTTGCCGGCATAGCGAGAGAGCTCAATAGCACCTATCGACCCGGCCGATCCGCGGACACTATGGGCAAATCGTTGCATTTCTTCGTTTGACCAGCCGCGTTGGCTTTCCCAATTGATCAGCATGCTTCCGAATTCGCTGATAAACGCCTCCAGAATACGCAGGTACGCAGCAGTGTTGCCATGGGAATACAGAGTGTCTGACAGGTTGAAAGATGGGTTTGATAACAGTGCTTCAATAATTGCCTTGTTCCTTTCTTCCACTATTTGTCCATTCCTGAGGTCTTTCACAATCTCGGTGTCAGCGGACATTTGGGGCTGTTTGTTCAACGGTAACCAGTGCAGCAACGAGGACAACAGGATTTCGATATCGATTGGTTTATTCAGGTGGTCATTCATCCCGACCTGGTCCGAGCGAATCACATCTTCGGCAAACGTCGCGGCAGACAAGGCGAGAATCGGCAGTTGCTCCCTGGATTTGAATTTGCGAATCTCCCTGGTCGCTTCAAACCCGTCCATTATCGGCATTTGCAGATCCATCAGCACAAGATCGAAGTGTTCCTGCCGTATTTTCTCCACGCCTTCCCTCCCGTTGTCGGCTAAAGAAATCTCCAATCTGAAACCGGCCAATAACTCCTTGATTACAATCTGATTGGTAAGATTGTCTTCGACCAATAATATTTTCGGCGGGGTGGTAAGGGCTTTGAGTCCATTTCGGAGCAACGCCTCCAATCGGGCACGGTGGCCATTTTCACTTTCTTCCACTACCAGCTCTATCCAGTCCAGTTCTGTCAAAGTAGTCAACAGTCGGGAAATTGTGACCGGTTTAGTGAGCACACTAACGTCATCCTGATAGTTTTCAGCCTGTTTCAATGTGCTAAGTTCTGCCTCGGTTACCATCAATACCTGCGGCAGTGTACTGATCACCTTCTCCTGATACAGGGATCTGACTTTTGCAATCAGCTTGTAACCGTCCATTACAGGCATACGCCAGTCGACGATCATCAGATCATAGTGTTCGTTGCTGGCGGTAAGCTCCTGGAGTTTCTGTAACGCCTGATGTCCACTGAAGGCAGAGTCCACACGGCAACCCCAGTGGGACAACAGTCTGGAAATAATTTCGCAGGCAATCGGATGGTCATCGACTACAAGGACATGCTTTCCGATGTGCTGCGGTTCTTTGAGAAGCAGATCTGATCCTTCACGATAGGCGAGCTTGAGTAAAAAAGAAAATTCCGTCCCTGTGGCTACCTGGCTTTTGATATGCAGTGATCCCCCCATCAGTTCGATCAATTTCTTGCTGATCGTCAAACCTAATCCGGTTCCGCCAAATAATCTGGTTGTCGCAGAATCTGCCTGCTCAAAAGGCAGGACAAGACGTTTAATGGTTTCCGGATCAATACCGATGCCGGTGTCGGAAACCGTAAATCGCAGATTCATCGTATGCTTATCCATATTCATGCATTCGACCTTGAGCAACACTTCTCCCTTTTCGGTAAATTTGATGGCATTGTCCAGCAGATTGTTAAGCACCTGCATCAGCCTTGTCCGGTCGCCTCGTACATGTCGAGGCAGACCCGGATCGATTTTGAGTAACAGGGTCAGGCCTTTCAGATCAGCGCTTGGCGCAAACAGATCAACCGCACTCTCGACCGCCTCCACCAATGAGAAATCATTTTCCTCAATCGATATCTTGCCGGCTTCGATCTTGCTGATGTCGAGAATGTCATTGATGATATGTAGCAAGGCGCGAGAGGAATTGTGAATCTGGGAGACATATTTTTGTTGTGCAGGATCAAGACTGGTTCGACGCAGCACATCCAGAAGGCCTAGCACAGCGGTCATGGGCGTGCGAATTTCGTGGCTCATATTCGCCAGAAACTCGCTTTTCGCTTTGACCAATTGTTTGGCCTCATCTCTTGCTTCGAGCAACTTCTGCGTTCTCTCCCTGACCTTTGACTCCAGCTCGTTGCGGTTTCTGATTAATTGTTGCTCAATCTTCCAGTATTTGGACATATCCACTACCGTCGCCAGTATTCGGGATTCAGCTTCGAAATTCACCGGTGTAATTCCGACTTCAACCGCGATTTGACTGCCGTCCTTTCTTAATCCAAAAATGTTCTTGTTGTTCATTACCCGGGTATCCGGGCTTTCCAGATATTCCAACCGTTTGGTTTCATGCAATTCCTGCAGTTGAACCGGAACCAGATTGCTTATGCGGAGACCATTCATTTCGCCGTGAGCATAACCAAACATTTCTTCCAATTTGGAATTTACCCTGACAATTTCCCCGTGATGATCACTGATCATGATTCCCTGCGGCGCGGTGTCAATCACATTATTGGCGAAGTTTTCACTCTTGATCAATCCCGCTTCCCGTTCGGCCACCCGCTTCATCAAACTGCTCAGCGAGCTGATCAGCGCTGAGACCTCGGTAGTTTTCGACGCCGGGAGAGCCACATTGTAATCCCCCTCTGCGATTCGTCCTGCCTGGCTCGACAGTGTGCTAAGGGGCTCCAGTTGCCTTGCAAGTATCAAGCGAAATGCAAGATAGATCGCCAGACCGGCAATCAAGTTGATGAGAATCATTCGCTGTAGAATCGACATGATAGGTCCGTTTACAACACCCGCAGGTATTTCAGAAATCAACAATACTTGCAAATTATTGGATTCCGGAACGAGCTGAATTTCATGGAAATAAGTGTAAACCTGCTCACCCCCAAGATCAGCTCTTGCAAGACCACTGCTAAAGTCAACTTCGCTGGCTGATGTGCCCGTTTCTGCCGCAGTACCCAGAGGTTTAATATCGACAAAATCGTCCTGCCAGCGGTAGCTTTCACCGAACTCGAAACCGAATGTGCGAGAAGGGTCGGGGTGAAACAGATAGTCACCATTGTTATTTGTTATATACAAATTAATGGCGGGGTCGGGGAACTGGAGTCTGAATCTCTCATAGAGATCCTCGAACGTTTTCCCCATGTCGCGATTAATAACAATAGCACCGAAAAATGATCCGTCGTCTGAAAAAACCGGGGCCGCTACCCGCAGCGTTGGTCGCGCCGGGATCACAATGCTTCCCGTCTCACGGTGCAGGTCAATTCGGGAGAAATACAGTTCATTTTCGGCTATCCGGCTGACTGCCCGAAAATACTCCGTATCTCCGACTTGCTCCAGCTCGTCGCCCATTACCTGGGTCAGGGCGCCATCGTCGATGTCAATGCGTACCAGTTCCCTGCCGCCGTCAGCCGCACCGATAAAACGAATCGAATAATAATTGGGATCAAAGGCGGTCAGCGCGCGGAATGTCGTGAACAGTAACTGTTTGCCAGTGTTGATTGGAAGCCCCGAGACCGGATCAATATCGTTATTGTTGCTGGCACGCATAATCCCGGTTACTACGCCAAGCTGAGAGAGCGTTGTTACACCAGATCGCATGACTTCAACACCGTCGATCAGTGATTGCTCCAGTGACCGGTTTATCAGTGACAATTCTTCGGTGTACTGATCAAGTACCAGTTGTCGTTGCCATATGGCGAGTACCGCCGACCCGACCATCACGGCGACCAACAACATCAGCGTAACCGGAACCGTGATCCGGCGTAGCAGGGAAGTCGTATTTTCCGGCGTAGAAACCTGACTATCGCCCCTCATTTCAGTGTTCCCCGCCAAGATAGGCTTGTACTGCGGCCAGCACCTCTGTCGATAAATCCAGGAATGTCTTCAGTTGTTGTGTATCCAGTGCGCCCTTGCCTTTACGGCCGGTCGCTTCTATCTGCTCGCAGACGTCGGCGAGACTCCCCGCGCCCATCATTCGTGCTGAAGATTTGATTCGATGGGCCAATTCCACAGCAGTCCTTGTTTCCTGTTTGGCAAATGCCTCTTCGATAGCACGCCTGTCGCGCGTCAGAATCTCGTGAAAGCGGGTGATATGTTTTCGCAAACTGGCAGGATCTGTTCCTGCATATTTTGCCAGCTCGTCCGGATTGAATGGTTTGGTCATACTGGATATGTCTTCCTGTTTTGCTGTTTCAGCCACCGAAGGCGAGGCGGATGAGGAGCTTGACAGCGAAGTATCAGAGGAGTCTTTGCGGGGCAACCATTTGAGAAGCTTGCTCCGCAGTTGGTCCAATGACACGGGTTTGGAGAGATAATCATCCATGCCGACATCGAGACAGCGTTTCTTTTCACTGGGCATCGCGTTGGCGGTCAAGGCGATAATGGGACGTCTTGCCAAATCGCCCGATTCCTTTCGAATTGACTGGGTCAGTTCATAACCGTCCATAATGGGCATATGTACATCTGAAAACAATAATGCGTAATCCCCTTTGCGCCACGCAGTCAAGGCCTCCATACCGTCGGCTGCGATATCAGCCACATAACCCAGGGTCAAAAGCTGTTTCTGAATAACCTCCTGATTAACTTCGTTATCCTCGGCAACCAGTATCAGTTGCTTGTGTGCCAGCGCGGACTCACGGCTGGGCTGCTCAAGCACATCGTCCATCTGTTGGTCGCCGCAGCTTTGTTCCGGAATTTTTTCTCGCTCCGCGCCAATGGCCACCGCCCTGAGAATCTCCCGTCTGGTCGGCAGGGTCAGACTGACCAACAAGGTTCCATTGACCTGACTGAACGGGTGGGTAAAGGTCAGCTGTTCCTTGATGATAACGACAAAGGGTTTTGCCGTAGCAGGTAAAGACTGCAGCCAATCTCTTGTGTGGTTTTCTTCCAGGTCTGTCAGCACTACGCTCTTCTGTTTTATTGGTACTTGCTTGCTGCTGAGTATTTTCAGTGTCGTGGCTATCCTGACTTTGGCGTTACCAGCTTCGAGATAGCTGCGCCAGTTCTCTGCCGTGTCGTGGTCAACAGTGACCAGCACACAATCCAAATCCTTGACGTCCGGATACTTTTCAACGGATGCAGACGCCGTTACCTGAACGAAAGGCAGAACGGCAATGAATGAAGTTCCTTCATTTGGCTTGCTCCTAACCGAGATTGTGCCGTTAAGCAGTTCTGTCAGATGTTTACATATTGTCAACCCAAGCCCGGTTCCCCCATAACGTCTGGTGGTAGAGGCTTCCTCCTGGGTAAACGGGACAAACAACTGTTTCAGAAATGCTTCGGTCATTCCAATGCCATTGTCAGTAACAGTAATACTGAAGGAATCTGTTCCGTGACCTACCACTTTTACGATCACCCGCCCCAGGCGACCGGTGCCAAAAGAAAATTTGATGGCGTTGGAGATCAGATTATTGAAAATCTGTCTTAGCCGGATAGGATCGCTCAAAGTCGTTGCCGGCAGTGCCGGATCGGTAAAAAGTACCAATTTGATGTTTTTCTTGCGCGCCAATGAGATCAGGGCAATACAGGCTGATTCCGCAATAGACTCGAGTGAGACAGGTTCCCTTTCAATAGCCAGTTTGCCGGCTTCAATCTTGGAAAAGTCCAGAATGTCGTCAATTACATACAATAGCGTCTTGGATGATTCCATTACCGTTCTTACGAGTTCATGCTGACCCGAACTGAGGTTTTGCAGAGTCAGTAGTTCTACGCTGCCGATAATGCCATTGATAGGTGTGCGAATTTCATGACTCATTGTGGCAAGAAAGGATGACTTGGCAATATTGGCCTGCTCTGCTACAGCGCGAGCGGCACGATCTTCTTCCTGTTGCAATTCCAGCGTGATGTCGCGAATATTGGAAACAACCTGAAGTCCGGCATCACTCTCCATCGAACTCAGATTGATCACCACCGGCACAACGGAACCGTCTTTCTTGCGCGCCTTGATAAAGGACTGGTTCGATCCCATGGTGCGTGGCGCTGGATCAGCATAGTAATTTTCACGAAGCCGCCAAGGGGTTGAAGCAATCTCATCGGGTACCAATATTTCCACGGATTGACCGGCAAGCTCGAACGCTTCGTAACCAAACAAGTTCAGGGCCTTTTCATTCGCAAGCTGGATAACTCCTGACTTGTCAGTCAGCAACATCGCATCTGGTGCATATTTGAACAATTGCTGATATTGCCGATCGCTGCGCAACCTTGTCAGGTGCGCCGCAATGGCAATGGCGTAAACTTTCAATACTTCAAGAACCGTATCGGGATCGAGAAATGTTCCAGATGACATAATTCCGACAAACCCATTATCCGCCTGTTTGCTGCTGCTAATCTGTCTAATCGCGTAGGCACGAATCTTGTAGCGTTTGAACAATTGCACATCCGGAAAGTCTTTTACAACGTCGCTTGTGTAATAGGTACCGCCGGACTCTTCAAGATTTTCTCCTGGTGTTCCCTTGAGTAAATACGACCAGTTGGGCAGCACCGTGCCATTATTCACGATCATGACCGTACTGGCATGACCTTTTCCGTCTGTGAGAGTAATAAAACCGATCGAGGATTGGAGAATCTCGTTCATCTTGCACAACATGTCTCGGAAATAGTCTTCTCCAGCCGTTGACAACTGAGCGAGATGAGACAAAGCAAGCTGGATCTGCTTGTCAGTGGTGATGTCGATGAACACACAGGCGAAACTGAAAGATCCGGCAACGTTGATACCGATCGGCGTGATACTGACTCTGCACCAAAGCTGTGGGCCGTCACGATGAATTACCCGTAAAAGGGTGTTGTAGGCCTGCGACTTGCCGGCTTTTTCAAATCCCTCGAGAAATTCCTGATGAGTCTGCAGATTGGTAGTAATTATCGGCAATGGCTTGCCAATCAACTCGTTGGGATGATAGCCGGTAATAGAGTGAATCGCTGTGTTGGCGTCAGTAGTTACAAATTCTGCACCGCGTTTTTCCAGCACCATCACACCTACATCCAAACTTTCTATGGCGCGATCGCGAAGGTTCAGTTGTTCGCGGGCCTCTCCCAGCTCTCCGCTCATTCTCCGGGCAGCCAGCTCCAGCTCGCTCTTGGCTTCTGCGAGCAGATGCCGCTCATGGTCCAGTTCAGAAGCACTTCTGGCGCTATCCTCTATCGTAGTAACAAGCAGATTCAGTAATTGCGAAACCGGAGCAGAAATCTTTACTCGTTCACCCCCTAACAATATTTCCGCATCCAGAAGTGAAGTCTGTGACAGATTTGATTGGCGATTCGCAAGCAGGGACTCAACTCGGGAAGTGAAAACATCGGGATTCAATGGCTTGGTCAGAAAGGCATCGGCCCCGGATTGGATACAGCGAATCAGGACGGCCGTATCGATATAAGCGGTTATCAGCATTACTGGTATATGTGCACTCGCGGGATTCTGTTTGATAACTTCGCACAACTCGAACCCTGACAGTCCTGGCATGACTACATCGCTGATGATCAACTCAATGTCGTTGTCCGGCCCCAGTGACTTGATCGCTGCCTTGGCATCATAGGCAATGCCAACGGTGTATCCCCGTTGTCTCAATATCTGCTTCAACTCCAGGGACTGGGTAACATTGTCCTCAACCAAAAGGATATTGTGCATGGGACGTTGCTCACTGATTAAATCAGCTAAACGGGCATTATTTGAGAGGTTCTATGTACTTTCTGGTGATGTTGTTACCTGTGTCCTTAGGGCGGTACCGATACCTGCCTTATGAATTCTTTTTTAGTCTAACTTTTAACCAGATTTGAGTGCCTGACTTGTTCATTGCAATTGAATAACTTCGGGTTGCTTGATTGCGCGTCCACGAACTTCTGCGAATTGACAGCGACGTGCGAATTCCAGTTGTTGCGGGCTGTCTACACAGATTGCGGCAACGGTTACACCGGTCCGGATTGCACTCGCTACCAGGGAGCTGAACTGAAACTCTGATTCGAGATTACTCAGGGTTTTTTCGTGTTTCAAGGTAGTGGACATATCAATAATGAGCATGTCCGCAGCATTGTGCTTGAGCATCGCGAGGGCGTCGTCGATTCCGGAGGCAATACGCACTGCGATAGCAAAACCCTTTATCTTCAGTCTTGAAATGGCATCCAGAGTTTTCTGATCGTCCTTGGGCAGGTCCTCAGTCGTGAGTTCAAACATAATACGCGCCGGATCCAGTCCGGTCCCGGCGAGCCTGGAGACAAGGAACGAAGGCAGGTTGCTATTCGCCAGCAGTGCCATGTCCAATGCCAACCGGTAATCAGGCATTCGACCCGATTGCTGCATGTGAGTGTTGGCTTCGATTAGTTTATCCAACAAAACTTCGAAACTGCCCATCCTCGTTTCAAGATCCTTGTTATTTACAATCAGCCGGTCAAACTCCGTGAACTGGCCGTTGTCGAGTCGCCAAATGAGTTTGATAAACAAACGCTCTGCAGCGGAATCCGAGCTCTCAGCCAGACACAGAATAGGTTCTGCCAGAATCTGTGGTCCATATTCTGAGTAGCGGTTTGCCGGTGACTCAACCCGGCACTCGCTCGAAAGCGAGTCATAGAGCGGTGTGAGAATGGAATGGATGACCTGGGACGTTACAGGTTTTGACAATGAGTCCAATAAATCCAGCCCACCGTTCCTGGCGCTGTTGCCGACGGACTGCAGGGTACGCTTGTCGAGACCGCTCATGACAACAAGTTTGGCTTTGCAGCTGGATTCAACGAGAATATTGACCAGTTCTACACCGTCGAAACCCGGCAAAACCAAATCCAGAAAGATTACATCCGGTTTAAAGCTTGAAAGCTGACTTACAACCAATTTTCCGTTATAGACGCAGCTGACAACATAACCGCACTGCTCGGCAGCTTCCTTGATTACGCCTGCTACGAATTCATCATCATCAATAACAAGCAATCTTGGTTTGAATACGATATTCGGTACATTCCCCATAGCGCTCTCCTTAAAGCCTGCCGCCAAGGGTTCTCACAGAATCAGTGGGAGACTAACGCTTTCATGCCCCGAAGTCTACTCCTTAGAAAAAGATCCTTGTGCGAAAGGTGCCAGCTACCCCAAGTTTCATTTCTGTCCAATAAACAACTCGATATCTGCGGTTACTCTATAAATGCCTGTTTTTATGGGAAAAAGAATCCATTGAGCTGGCCAATGGTACGAAAAGAGTCCTCATGTAGACGATTCATGGCACGCGGGTCGTATAAACTGCCGGTTACAAATTGCACCGAGGCACCCCGGAACGTCTGTTCAATTCCTATTTGACCAAGACCAGTCTGATGGCCTGACCTGCTCGCATCGACGAGAATAGCCCCCTTATTCGAATAGCCAATTTACTTGCATGGTTGCAATTACTTCAATAGACTCAGACCGGTTTATCTCTAACGCTGATGTGGCGGAGACGGCAATTTGACTTGCCGTTCTGATATAAACAAAAAAGCTCCCATGAATACATTAGTGTTGATAAGTGCCGGTGCAATTGCAGTGATTCGTGCCGTTAATTCAGGACCCAATCATGACTGTCAACCTGTCACAACAGACCAGATTCCTCATCGTTGATGATGACGAACTCATACTCGATGTCTGTAAGGATCAGGTACAGAATCTTGGCTATGCAGACGTCGAAACCGCGCTAAACGGCAATATAGCCCTTGGAAAGCTGATCAGCGCTACAGCACCCTATGACATTATCATCTGTGATCTCAACATGCCTGAAATGAACGGTGTTGAGTTCCTGCGCCACCTTGCTGAATGCAATTTTGAAGGCGGGCTGATAATCGTCAGCGGTGAAGATGCCAGGATTCAGAAAATAGCCTACGAAATGGCCGCCAGTCGCAAGATAAATATTCTTGGAACCATAACCAAACCGATTACTCCTATCGCTCTTCAGGAACTAATAGATCAATTCAAACCGGTCAGCAAAGCCGGGCAGGTCCTGTCACTGCCAGAGGTCTTGAGTGAGGAAGAGCTGAGACGTGGAATATTCGGGGACGGGGATGAGCTGACCCTTTACTATCAGCCAATCGTACACCTCCGCTCAGGTGAAATTGAAGCGGTTGAAGCGTTGGCTCGATGGGCGCATGCCAGTCGCGGTATGCTCGGTCCCGATACGTTCGTACCACTGGCCGAGGAGAATGGGCTGATCAATGATTTGACCAATAAAATTTTCCTGGAGGCGCTACGCCAGGCAGGTGTTTTTCTGGAGGAAGGTGGTTTCTTCAGAATTTCTGTCAATTTTTCAATCCAGTCATTCCTGACCGACGGTTTCGTCGACAACATTATCAAGCTGTGTGAGCAGGCTGCCATTGACCCGGCCAAGCTGGTGCTGGAGTTCAATGAGCACAAGCTCCTGGAACAGGTCGATCAGTGTCTGGAGTCGATGATGCGACTGCGATTCAAGCGATTTGGTATGTCGATCGACGATTTTGGCGTCGGCGGATCATCGATACAGCAATTGGAAAGAATCCCTTTTACTGAACTTAAGGTAAGTCGTTCATTCGTTAGCGGTGCATCACAAAGTGAATTTGCAAAATCTGTACTCGCTGAAAGCGTCACAATCGCCCGTAGCCTTGGTATGAAGTCGATAGCAAAAGGTGTTGAGAGTCTGGCGGATTGGATCATGGTTGAAGAGCTGGGGTTTGATTACGCCCAGGGCAGATTTTGCGGTGCGCCTATGGCTCCGGAAGATCTGGCAAAATTTATTGGAGACTGGAGTCCCCCGCCAAGAAGATCAGTATCATAGCTATCCCGGTTCGAATCAGGTCCGGTTCCTGAAACTGAATTCTGCGTTGAAATTGGTTATTGCTTGAAGCGATAAACTTTGAAGCCATCGACGACACCACCCGTAGCATCAAAATCAAAGTTATCTTGTATGTCCTCTCGCGTTGCATCACTGAACTCAAGGGTTCCCGGCGCGGCGTCCTTCTGGATATGACCCGCGATATCAAGTGACTCTGAGAACATATCGCTGATTTTCCCGGATTCTTCCACAATTACCGGCCCGGTATGCATTCCCATCCGCAGGATAAAACTCTGATCAAGACGGTTGGTTGAGCGGTTGAACAAATCCAGGTTCGCAAGGATTGCGCAGGCCGATGTGAAAGCGTCGGCAGCCGAAACAAAACAAGCCATGGTGCCATCTCCCGACGTACTCTGGATCAATCCACCGTACTCGGAAACATGCAGTGAGATGAATTTCTGGTAGGCGGAAAAAGAGAACTGCACCAGGAACGGATCTTCATCACGCTTAAGTTTAATACTACCCGCCACATCAATCGCCAGGAAGGTGCGAATTTTCATGTTCTTCATCATGTCGCGATGCAATGCTGCGTATTGCATCAACTTTGCTTCCAGGCTTTGCTGGTATCGCCAGCGCTGAATGATCAAAAGCAACTCTTCAATATCATTGAACGGTTTTGAAATATAGTCATAGGCGCCCTTGCGCATGGCTTCAATAGCGGATCGGGTATCCAGGCTGCCACTGATCATAATCATTCCGATTTGCGGAAAGTTCGCTCGTACTCTCTGTAGCAACCCTAATCCATCCAGAAGCGGCATTTCCATGTCACTGACAATGAGCTCCACGCTCGAATTTTCTTGCTGCAGGACTTTCCATGCGGCCTCACCGTTTGGTGCCGAGATCACCCGGTGATCCTTGGACAAAGCCTCTTCCAGAATGGGCCTGATGACAGGGTCATCATCCACTACTAGAATTGTTAACGAATCTGACATGAACTATAAATCTCACAATTATGATCTGGTCGTATTAAAGTGATACTAAATGAATAACCTGATCAGACACAGATTGCAAGCGGTTTAAAGCCACACTGCAAAGCAGTTATAAATATATGCTGTAAAGAAGATCGGAGTGAGCAGACCAATACCGGCGCTTGATTTCTGACAATCGCGGCATTTGAGATATTGAAAAGCTCATCATCTATGTGGATTGTTGTTATCCAAACAATCTTGGCCACCATTTCGGCTGATGCCTTGATGTGGTCTGGTATCTACAATCCGCCAGTTAGTGATTTTTCGTACGATGATTCTTACACAAGCAACCATAGAATAAATTCTGATTGGAACTATCTATTTACGTTCGCCACATGCCCGAATCTCAATGTCGAGAACCTGGTACTTGTCTTTATCGATGGAGTAAGTGCATCTCTCAGACCGGCATGATTGACTCGGAGTTGGGCTTAGCCCAATTCCTCACCCTGCGGGCAGCGCAAAAAACGCGCTGTCTGCGGCGCTTCGCGCCTGTCGAACACATGTTCTCATCTCAGCCGGATACGCAAATAAAAAAACCCGCGCAAGGCGGGTTGTTTTATTTGGCGCACCCGGCATGATTCGAACATGCGACCACCTAGTTCGTAG
>JBBDXV010000200.1:2146-5031 GCA_040902165.1 Pseudohongiellaceae bacterium | reverse complement strand
GTCAGCACCGGGTCTACTGCTGAATAGTTGATCTGCAATATTTCGGCACCTGGATTGCGGCGATTGTGTCTGACGACAGTGTCGTTCAGCGTATTGGCGACAGCAGAACTGTTGCCCTGAAAGATTATCCGGATACCTTCACCCACTGCGCGTCGAAACTGTAGCTGGGTATCGGTAGGGCTCTGCTTGTTGTCCAGCGGTACGATTTCTATCTTGCGGCCGCCAAGAATCCCGCCTTTTGAATTGAACAGGTAATCGGCTGCAAATTCGAGCTGTTTCAGCCCACTGGTCCCGACCGATGCAAATGAACCGGACAACGGGTCTATAAAGGCAATTCGAACCGGCTCCTGCGCACCTGCGGAAAGCGAGGTCAGTAGTAGTAGCGGCAGTGTCACATATCGAAGCGCGAGCTTTATTGAGTTCGTCATTTTAATAGTTACTTTTGTTGTTTTGTTTTAAGTACTTAGCCATGTCCGGGTTTCTCCCTCATGTCCATGATTCGGGGTTTGTCCACGGCAATGCAGTCGGGACCATACCCCAGACCGAACCCGCAAATCAAGCAAACTCAGGGGCAATGCGGCAGACAAGTGTTTTACGGGTATTAATGCAAAATCCGGCGGCAAAAGCGGTAATATGGCAGGCCATTCGACTGCGTAAACTGTAAAGGAGAGCGTTTGATGAAACTGGCCGGAATTGAACTGGCGGACAGCGAAGTGGAGTTTCAGGCCATTCGCGCCAGCGGACCAGGCGGCCAGAACGTAAACAAGGTTTCCAGTGCAATCCAACTGCGCTTTGATATCAGCGCATCGAGTCTTACGGAAAATGTAAAGCAGAAATTGTTATCACTGCATGACCAACGTATCAGCAACAACGGCGTAATCGTTATCAAGGCGCAGCGGTTTCGCAGCCAGGATAAAAACCGGCAGGATGCCCTGTCCCGACTTGAGACATTGTTTGCCAGCGCGACCAGACCGGTCAAACCGCGTAAACCAACTCGCCCAAGCAAATCTGCGGTTAAGAAACGTCTGGAAAGCAAAAAATCAAAGGGCCGGCTCAAGTCTTTACGCAACAAACCGTCCCATGGTGAGTTGTGATGACGGCTGCATTTCAACGCACATCTGTGACATGGGCGAGCCGTTTCGAAGTTCGGCTGCGCTGTCTCCTTAGTCGGACACTTGTTATCACTGCTGCGCTATGTCCGACGCTTGTCGCACAAGGACAGGATGACAGCCGGGGAAGCGAGGCAACTTTCAAGTTCATCGCCAATCAACTACAACGGTTCCAGCGCACCGGGCAGATGGATCCGATCCCTGGTCTGGATGGTTCCGGGCATGAGGATTTTCTGGACCTGTTGCGATCGGTTTATGTCAGCTTCACGCAAGGAATCGGCACCGATAGTGCGATGTGTCGAATTTATCTTGATCCTGAGAACGGCCGTATGGAATTGGAAGAACGGGCGGTTCTGGCTGTCAGTTTTCTGCCGCCGCTGGTGTACCGGCTGCAGCGTTTCCGGGAAATCGACCTGCAATTCCAGCAGACAGTTACCGATTCATATGGCGGTGCGTTGCTGGCAACAATTGAAACGCAAAAATTTCAGGTGGGCAGTTATGAATATCTGCCTACCTGGGAGTTCAATGCTGCCGAAGCAGTACATTTTGCTGATACCGCCTGTGGCGGTTAACCAAACAAGTGGAGGCGTTGCCCTGTGCTTATCGGAATTCCGAAGGAAATAAAAACCCGCGAGTATCGTGTCGGCATGACACCGGCCGGGGTTCGTGAACTGACTGCACTGGGACATCAGGTGCTGGTGGAAACGGCAGCGGCAATCCGCATCGGTATTACAGATGATGACTATATTGCGGCCGGCGCCAGGATTGCGGCCGACCGGGAGCAGGTATTTGGCGAGGCTGAGCTTGTCGTCAAGGTAAAAGAGCCACAGCTGGAAGAGTGCAGGCTGTTGCGGCAGGGACAAACCATTTTCACCTATTTACATCTGGCAGCGGTGCCGGCGATCGCCGAGGCAATGCTCAGGTCAGGAGTCTGTGGCATTGCATATGAGACGGTAATTGACGCAGCGGGACACTTGCCGCTGTTGACGCCGATGAGTGAGGTAGCTGGTCGAATGTCCATCCAGGCTGCCATGTATTTCCTGGAAATTACACACGGCGGACGCGGCGTCTTGTTGGCAGGAGTTCCCGGCGTCGCACCAGGTAAAGTTGTAATTCTCGGCGGCGGGGTAGTCGGGCGCAATGCCGCACAGATTGCCGTTGGATTGGGTGCCGAAGTCGTGATCATTGATCGCAATGCGGTGAGAATGCGGGAACTAGAGCAGCTGTTTGGCAGCAAGGTGAGGACACTTTTCTCCTCGGCTGAGGAAATACAGAGACAGATAGCCACTGCCGATGTGGTGGTCGGTGCTGTACTCGTGGCGGGTGCGGCGGCACCAAGACTGGTGTCTCGCCAGATGTTGTCGCTGATGCAAAAGGGTTCAGTGATTGTGGATGTGGCGATTGATCAAGGTGGATGTTTCGAGACCAGCAAACCTACAACCCATGATGACCCGGTGTTTGAAGTAGACGGCATACTGCATTATTGCGTTGCGAATATGCCGGGTGCAGTTCCTCGCACTTCTACTATGGCATTGACCAGTGTTACCCTGCCCCATGTCATCACCCTGGCAGAAAAAGGGGTCCGCCAGGCGCTAAAAACCGACCCCATGCTGGGTGCCGGACTGAATGTGCTGGACGGCCAGGTAACCCATCCCGGAGTTGCCGAAGCATTGGGCAAGCACTATATCGCTTCGGCCAATATGCTGTGATTTTCAGTGGGGTCGGAGGTGGGGTTTTATTGGGGGGGGGGGGGGGGGGGGGGGGGGGGGGGGGGGG
>JBBDXV010000200.1:0-2136 GCA_040902165.1 Pseudohongiellaceae bacterium | reverse complement strand
TAGGAAAAATAGTTCAGTCACCTCCGACCCCACTGAAACGACCCCACTGAAAACCCACCTCCGACTTTATAGTTGGCTAAAACACCTCGAACAGACCGGCCGCGCCCATACCGCCGCCGATGCACATAGTACATACAACATATTTCGCGCCGCGACGTTTGCCTTCGATGAGAGCGTGGCCGACCATGCGGGCGCCGCTCATGCCATAGGGGTGACCGATGGAGACGGCGCCACCGTTGACATTGAGCAGGTCATTGGGAATGCCGAGTTTGTCGCGGCAGTAAACCACCTGCACTGCAAAGGCTTCATTCAGTTCCCACAGACCGATGTCGTCCATTTTCAGTCCAAAGCGCTGCAACAGTTTGGGAATGGCATAAACCGGTCCTATTCCCATTTCATCCGGATCAAGCCCGGCCACGGCAACACCGCGATAGGCGCCCAATGGTGCAAGTCCTTTCTTTTCTGCCAGCTTGCTGTCCATCAATACACAGGCGGAGGCGCCATCAGAAAGCTGACTGGCATTACCGGCAGTGATACAGCCGCCTTCAAAGACCGGTTGCAGACCGTTCAATCCCTCCAGTGTGGTGGTAGGACGATTGCCTTCGTCCTTGTCCAGCGTGACTTCGTGAATACTCTGTTGTTTGGTGGCTTTGTCGACATAAAGCATTTTGGCAGTCAATGGCACTATCTCAAGATCGAATTTACCTGCCTGTTGTGCAGCAGCCGTGCGCTGCTGGCTCTGTAGTGAATACTCATCCTGTTTTTCCCGGCTGATCTTGTAGCGCTTCGCGACGATCTCCGCAGTTTCCAGCATCGACATATAGGCGTGCTCGGAGTGGGCGATCACATTCGGATCCTGTGCGCGATAATTATTGCGATGCTCGTTTTGCACCAGACTGATGGATTCCAGACCGCCGCCCACGACAATCGGCATTTGGTCCACAATGATCTGCTTTGCCGCTGTGGCGATGGCCATCATGCCGGAAGAGCACTGCCGGTCCAGACTCATGCCGGATACGCTATTGGGTAATCCTGCCGCGATCGCCGAGGTGCGCCCGATGTTATAACCTGATGAACCCTGCTGCATCGCACAACCCATGATCACGTCATCGACTTCAGCTGGATCAATACCAGCGCGCTTGACTGCTGCTGCGATGGCATGGCCGCCGAGAGTCGGCGCCTCAGTATTGTTAAAGGCACCGCGGTAGGCTTTACCAATAGGTGTGCGGGCGGTTGATACGATTACTGCTTCCTTGGTCATGCTTCCCCCTTTGGGACTGAACAGATACTGAAGTTGCTGATTGTAAGTCAGAGTGCGGGTTCGGCTCCAATCCAGTTTGAACAGGCCACGATTCTTCAATCGCGAACTTAAATCAACTGCCAGAACAGTGACAGGTCATCGATTGGGCAACTGCCCCCACGACACGCCGTAAACCCGGCCCAGCCGCCCATCATAGATGGGCGTCGTTCGGCTGCGCATAAAGCTTCGCTTTATCTACGCTTGCCTCACCCTTGCCTCGGACGTCTTTGCGCCTGTTCACTCCCAACCCTCCCTAAATATTGTGCTTAATTCCGACCGCCTCGGGCATATTGCATAATTTTGGCAGATACCCATGCCGTATTTACGTTCTAGCCCCGACACCACCGCTGTTTGATCTGAACGATATTTTTACGAGTCGGGATAGTTATAATGTCCGCCAGTATTCTATTCACGAGGACAGAAAAATGCGTAATTCGGGTTTGCGGTATCGATTTGCGGGTGCGGTTGCGTTAGGTGGCGTGATGTTGATTGCGGGGCCGGCGATTACTCAAGATCTGAATTCGTTGACGGTTTCGCAGTTGATGCAGGAATTGATCGTGCCGACGACGACTGCGTTGTGGGGCGCTTATGATGTGCAGACGGATGCGCAGTGGCAGGAACTGGAATCGGCGGCGAATAGATTAATACAGGCGGGTGAATTGTTACGGAGTGGTGGTGCTGCGGCCACTGACCGGGCGATCGCGGCGAATGAGGACTGGCAGGAATTTTCAAATCAGATGTTGGCGGCAAGTCGCGGTGCACTTGAGGCGATTCGCAGTCGTAATGAAGAGGCCTTGTCCTCTGTTGGTAATGATGAATTGTATCCGCCCTGCGAA
>JBBDXV010000199.1:0-5041 GCA_040902165.1 Pseudohongiellaceae bacterium | reverse complement strand
CATCCCCGCTTGCAGTTTGACAAGCGCTTCAGTGAAGCCAAGGGCTGGAAGGTCAAATCCCAGATCGTCGTACCCATCAAGGATGAGATCCTGTTGGGGGTTTTACAGCTTATTAACTTTGAAGGTGATCGGGAATTTACCAAGGCGGATCTGAAGCACGCGCTGATGGTTTGTCAGATGCTGGCCAAGCAGTTCCGGTCGTCGCTGCAAAGTACCCAAGGTCCCTACGACTATCTAGTGCAGAAGGGCAAGATCAGCGCCCAGGAACTGGCGGATATCCAGAACAAGACCGCCCTTTATGGCGGCACGGTCTCCCGCATCCTGATGGACGAGTTCAATATCGAAGCCGACACCATCGGAAAATCCCTGGAATACTATTACCGTGTGCCCTATATGAAATTTGATCCGGCGCATGAACTGCCAATCGATCTGTTGGAGAACATTGGTGTCAGTTATTTGCGCAGTAACCTCTGGTTGCCGGTGGCGGGCAGCAAGCAGGAGGCGGTGATCCTGATTGATGACCCCAGTGATTATCAGCGCATCATGGAAATTCAGGGAGTAGTAAACGCGCGCAACTACGTATTTCGCGTCGGTCTGCCCGAACACATCCTGCAGTTCCTCAAGCGTGACGATGACGCGGATTCGGAGGCGGGTTTCGATGATGTGTTTAGTGCGCTCGATGAGCAGAGCGGCGTCGAGGTTGAAGAAGAGGAAGAGGACGATGAGGGTCTGGCCGCCTCGTCAGGTATCATTCAATTGGTCAACAAGATTATTACCGAGTCTGATCGTCAGGGCGCTTCAGATATTCATATTGAACCAGGCAAGGACGGTGCGCCAGGCCAGGTGCGAATCCGCGTGGACGGCTTGTGCCGTGAACTGTTGAAGATTCCCAAAGAGCACGGCGCTGCGCTCATCTCGCGCATCAAGGTTATTTCCAGATTGAATATTGCGGAGCGCCGTTTGCCGCAGGACGGCAAATGCAAACTGAAGGTTCGCGGCAAAAAACTCGAACTGCGTGTTGCCACAGTGCCCACCGTACAGGGCGAGAGTGCAGTGATGCGTATTCTTGCCGCCGGTTCCGCGATGCCGTTGGAAAAGCTGAATCTGGCCAAACGCAATTACGACAAGATTATCGAGCTGTCAGCACATCCTCATGGATTGTTGTTGGTGGTGGGACCTACCGGTTCCGGTAAGACCACCACCCTGCATGCGGTCCTCGGTAATATCAATACGCCGGATCGCAAGATCTGGACCGCCGAAGACCCGGTGGAGATTACCCAGCCGGGACTGCAACAGGTGCAGATGCTACCGAAGATTGATTTCACCTTTGCCACCGCCATGCGCGCCTTCCTGCGTGCCGACCCTGATGTGATTCTGATCGGTGAGATGCGCGACCATGAAACCGCCCATATCGGCATTGAGGCATCACTGACAGGTCACCTGGTGTTATCCACCCTGCACACCAACTCGGCGCCGGAAACCATAACCCGTTTGCTGGATCTGGGACTGGACCCGGTCAACTTTTCCGATGCCCTGCTCGGCGTACTGGCGCAACGCCTGATGCGTACCCTGTGCGGAAAATGTAAACAGCCCTACAAGCCGGACCAGCGCGAACTGGATCATCTGATTGCCACTTATGGCAAGGAAGATTTTGCCACCCTGGACATGGATTTGAGCAAAGTAGAACTAATGAAGGCAGTCGGTTGTACTGATTGCGGTAACACTGGCTATAAAGGTCGAACCGGCATCCATGAATTGCTGGTCGGTACCAATGAGATGCAGGGGCTAATCTACAAGAAAGCCGAGCTTTCCGTGATTCGTCAGCAGGCAACCAAAGACGGTATGCGGACCATGAAACAGGATGGTGTTGAAAAGATTTTCAAGGGTCTGACCGATTATCAGCAATTGCTCAGAGTAGTTTCCGAGTAGCTTGCAGTTTGCAGCCGAAAGGCTTGTTGCCTCGCATTCCTCCGGGTCTCTTTCATTTTTGCAGACTGTTCCGCAAAACCGGTTTGAAACCGGTCACTGATTCTGAATTTGCATACTATCCAGTCATTGCAATCCCGTCTAAAGTGAAACGGCTTGACTCTAGAAGCATCCAGGGAGGATCACTTATGGAGAAAGAGAACCGTAGCACCAAACCATCCCTCATCGGCCTGCTATTTCTTGCTGTTGTAGCGCTGGTCATGGCGACCAATACCATGTCACACGTGGGCTTGAGTGAAAATTATGTATACATTCTCACCCTGTCATTTTTACTGTGTCTGTTGCTGTCTAATACCAACCAGATCACTGTTCTGCTGGTAGTAGCAGGCCTGGTAGTGGCGAATTTGCCGGATCCTTATCTGCAGGAACTGGGAGTGGATACCGATGTTGTGCTGGCGCTGGTTGCTGCGTTTATTCTCGCGCCAAACATCTCACACCTGTTAAGCAACTGATGCGCTCATGATCAGCGTGATCACTCGTCGGTAAGCGGCGAGCTTACCGTAAAGGCAGTGATCCGCCATTGCCCATCTTCATATCGCAGGCTGACATTGGCAGTGGCTGCGCTGTTCTCTGACTTTGTGATGATCACATAGCGGGCTGTGAATTCATCGCCAAGAAACGGCAACAGGGGAACATTGGTATTGCCGGTAACAGATTCCAGTAGTTCCAGACGGCCGAGGCGGCGCAACAGATCGACATATCTGCGCCAGTTATCTTCACTCATCTGGCTGTCAAGTTCGCGACTGACTGACTGCAGTAACAGTGCAGGGTCATTGCCGGCAAGGACCGATTCGGTGACGGCAAGACTCAATTCCCTGGCGGCGCTGTCCATGCCCAGTTTTTGCAGGATGCCGACTACTGGTATTAGCAGAATCGGAATCAGCACAATGAGGATAATTTTCAGCTGTCGAAAACGACTTCGCGTCGCGGGATCGGAGGTATTCAGAAATTCACCGTAGTTTGAAATGGGAGACAATGATTTTGTCGCTCCGCAATGCTGCGATTATAGGAGGAAAAACCTGAACAAAAACAGAGAGAAGAGCGCGGCCCAAAAAACCGGTTGCGCGTTTCACCCGGTTTTTTATGCACAAAAATGAACGGCCTGTAACAAAAACCCGGTAAATCCTGCATTGAATTTAATTTTGCATCGTCAAAAATACGTAACATGTTGTTATTAAAGAGATAATTCAATTGGTCAAAATTTAATCAAATTGTAGCGGAGCCAAATATTTTCGAGCTTCCAGCCTGAAATTCTGATTTTGCCCACTGACTTATCCACAGATTCTGTGGAAAATTTTCTGTCACGACGCCAAAACCGGAAATGTAGTTTGTTCAACGAGTTAATCGAAGGAATTTCAAACAGCATTAGCTATACCGGCTAACTTAGAAAATATCGCAACGCGATTGCTTCTTTACGTAACAAAAAAGAACCACTTTAGAAAAAATTTTTCTTTCCGACTTATTGTGATATGTTTCCCCGCAATCCAACTTGTCGTCGTGGATTAACATGATCGAACTTGACGGTGAATGTCCGTTTCTGTGGCGCCTCAGCGCCGAATCCAGCGAAGGATTTTGCGCCGTCTCAATGGTCGTCCCTTATCAGGACGACGACCTCCGCAAAGATCTCACAATTGAAACGACAGTTGTCAGTCTGTCTTCGGACAGCAGTCGGTCTGCCCAGGAAGAAATGCTGGAGTGGAACCAGGATGACATCAATCTTTTTCTGAAGATGGTTAATTACCAGCGACAACTTAACGCGTTGCCGGTATCCGATACTGTCCGCATTGATCTGTCCGATCCTTCCATAATTGAAATCATCCATGTTGTGGCTGCGGCGGGATTCGGCACGGCCTACACATCGCATGGTGTACTGCTGGATTATCCACGACGTATTCCTTCCCATCCTTGCCCGGTAGGGGCTATGGCTGCCTTGAATACGGTCAGCGGCTACCGGTCCTGCGTGGTGGTGGCGATGGAAGAGGAAGAGGTGGTTTGTGTCTTGCTGGAAGATATCCAGCTCGGCATTGCCTATGATCTGGAACGCCTGCATCGTCATGATTTATTGCTGGTGAACCGGGATGATTTGCTGCATCCGGAATTCGGCGAAGCGATAATCGGATCACCACCGCGCGTCACTCACTAAAGCAGAAAGGTCTTCATTATGGTGTCTGCTGCCTGATCTGCAGTACTGACGGCGGTGTCTATTCGCAACTCCGGATTCAGCGGCGGCTCATAAGGACTGTCGAATCCGGTAAAATTCCTGATCTCGCCGCGTCGTGCTTTTTGATACAGGCCTTTGGGATCCCGCAGTTCACACTCCGCCAAGGGAGTGTCCACAAATACCTCGATAAATTCATCAGTCTCGAACAGCGAGCGGGCCATGATACGTTCCGCGCGAAAGGGAGAGATAAAGCTGGTCACTACAATGAGGCCTGCTTCGGTCATTAATTTTGCAACCTCGGCAATCCGGCGAATATTTTCCACCCGATCTGCGTCGGTAAACCCAAGATCACGGTTGAGGCCGTGGCGAATATTGTCGCCATCCAGCAGATAGGAATGTTTGCCGGCCGCCATTAAGTTCTTTTCCAGCCGGTTGGCAATCGTTGATTTGCCGGAACCGGATAACCCGGTCAACCAGATTACACGGGGAACCTGACCCAGTACCGCAGCGCGCGCGGTTTTATCTATCGTCAGGGTTTGCCAATGCAGATTGCTGGCGCGACGCAGTCCATGCTGTATCACTCCGGTCGCGAGGTTTTGACCTGATTCCGGATCCAGCAGCTGAAAGCGACCGAGTTTCCCGTCGGTGTCATCGGCTGCAATGATGATTCGCTGCAAAATTACCAGGTTACACACACCGCGCTGGTTTTTCTGCAAGGTCGCCGTAGCGATTTGTGAAACATCATCGTCTGCAAGTCGGAACTTGATACGGGTGATGCTGGTTCGGACTCGATGGTTTCCCACGGCCAGTTCGTAAACTCTGCCTGGCAGGAGCTCACGCTCATGCTGCCAGTGAATCATGGCCTGGAACTGCTCCGGAAATTCGCCTGGCAAT
>JBBDXV010000198.1:0-5063 GCA_040902165.1 Pseudohongiellaceae bacterium | reverse complement strand
TATCAATATCAGCATCCTGGGTGACGAAGCCCCTTTCGCCGATCTGCTCGAAGGCTTGCCGGTGGCAAGTGGCGATCAGCTTAATCACGGTCTCTATGAACAGATCAAGTCCGACCTTAGCGCCGGCGCAATCCAAAATGGATATTTTGATGCAAGGTTCACCAGCTCCCGGTTGTTGCTGGATCTGAATCAGCGTTTGGCTGATATTGAAATCGAATTTGATCCGCAACAACGCCACCGCTTTGGTGAGGTGGAGATACAACGACTGGATGAGCTGGATGAGGATTTTATTCGTCGATTCGTCAACATAGAACCGGGAAGTCCTTATTCTGCCAATGCGCTCATAGAATTGCGCAACACTCTGAATGAAAGTCTCTATTTCAGTGATGTCTCGGTCTCTCCGGCGCTGGATCGTACTGTGGATACCCTGGTACCGGTGGACGTTTCGCTGCAGGCGAGGCCGCGCCATGTATACGGAATCGGCGCTGGCGTCACGACTGATATTGGTCCACGGCTGCGGCTGGACTACCAGGATCGCTATCTGAACCGTCGCGGGCATAACATTAATGCCAGGGTAGCAACGTCACCGATCCAACAGGAAGTCGATCTGAATTACATCATACCAATGACGCGGCCTGCGTTTGAAAGCCTGCGTCTGTCGACCGGTGTGCTCAATCAGAACAATGACAGTTACGAAAACCGGACGCTGAAAATTGGTGCCGCATACAGCCGTCTGAACCGGTTTGATTTCAGGCAGAATTATTTTATCAACTATCAACACGATGAATTCAGAATAAACGAGCAGGATGAAGTCGCTGATCTTTTCATCCTGGGTTCCAATGTGACACGTACCCGTGCAGACGATGCGATCTATCCAACTGCCGGTTGGCGCGCGTTTGCTGAATTGCGCGGTGCATCCAGGTCACTGTTATCGACTACATCATTTACCCAGCTTTATGGCAGCGGCAAATTTGTCCAGCAGTTGGGGGTTGGACGATTGCTGGCCAAAGTTGACGCCGGTGTTTCCTGGGTGGAAGACCTGAATGAACTGCCAGTGTCGGTCCAGTTTTTTGCCGGCGGCGACCAGAGTGTCCGTGGTTACAAATATCAATCACTCGGCCCGCTCAACGATGCCGGTGAGCTGATTGGTGGCAGGCATTTACTGGTTTTCGGTCTGGAATACGATTTTTCCGTTCTGCCGACCTGGAAGCTCGCGGTTTTCGCTGATGCCGGTAACGCCTTTAACACGCTCAATGACTTTGAGCTGAAGACTGGAGCGGGGATCGGTTTGCGCTGGTTGTCACCGATCGGGCCGGTGCGACTGGATCTGGCTTCGGCGCTTGATGATGACAATAGCTTGCGGGTACATATCACCATGGGGCCTGATCTGTGAAGTTGTTTCCGGCACCGGGATATTTGCGCTGGGCACTGATTTTTCTGGCAGTAGTCCTGCTCCTTTCAATCGTTGTACTGGCTGCCCTGGCTTTGCTGCTGAACACCGACAGGGGAAGCCGCTGGGCAGTTTACAACCTGGTCGATCGACTCAACCATCGTCCTTCGCAACTACTAAGCATCCATCGCAGCTCGGGCACCTTGCTGCGGGGAATGACATTTGAACAAGTGTCATATCAGGCTGGCCAGACGCAGGTTGAGCTTGGGCAACTGCAAGTGGAGTGGAATCCTTTTTCGCTGTTGTCCGGGCGCCTGATACTCAACCGGCTTGTCGCTGAGGACTTACTGGTTGAAGTTCGACCACAGGTTGAGACTGATGACGCTCGCTGGACCATGCCTGAATTTACTTTTGTCGCATTGCCGTTGTCGATTGAGTTGAGTGAGGTGTCCGTTTCCGGTATACGCCTTGATCTTGCTGACAACAGTTATCTGGTTGATACGCTGATGTTGAGGGCGGAATTAACCGGACAGAATCTTGCAGTGAATGATCTGCATCTTGTTTCGCCCTTGCTCAATCTGGATGCGTCGCTTGGTCTTGGCCTGAGTCGAAATCTGCCGTTGGACGCGAGTATTCAATGGCGCTATCGGGGGCAGCTATTGCAGGAGATTTCCAGCGCGTGGCGTGAGGCCGAGGGAGGCCTTGTGATCAGTGGTGATCTGGAATCCCTGCAGGTCCAGCATCAACTATTGCTGCCGATTGAAGTTGCCAGTACCGGCGAATTGCGAACCGGATTGCTGGAATCAGATGCAATGCCGGCTTTTGATCTGCGTCATGATGCAGCGCTGTTGCAATTGCCGTTTCCCGGTCTGGAAGAGACCGAATTCTCTTCTGTGCAATTGCTTACCAGCGGGTCGCTTGATTTGCCCCTGGGCTTGCAGCTACAGACCCAGGTCAGCGTCGCCGACTTTCCGGCTATAGGTATCACGGCCAGAGGACGGCTGTCAGCAGAGCGTCTGCAGGTCGAGGAAATACAATTGAACACCGGCACCGGATCGCTGACCGGATCAGGCGATTTGCAACTGCAGCCGCCTTTTGCAGCACAAATGAACTATTCCCTGACCGACGTCGACTTGTTGCCTTATCTGAATATCAGTTTGCCATTGCGCCTGTCCCCAGTGTCTGCAACAGGAACGGTGGATATCGCAGTGCCGGAAACCGGCCTCGACGCCAACCTGCTGATTGAAAGTCTGAACGCCCAACTGGGCGACTTTCCTTTGACTGGCAGCGGCCTGGTTCAGTTGTCGAATCAACAGGTCAACATTGATAACCTGAACCTGTATTCCAATGGAACTCATTTGTCCGTTAACGGATCTGTTACCGAGACACTGGATATCGGTTGGCAACTGACGGTTGTCGACTTGCAGCAAATTGTGGCTGGAGGACAGGGCAGCTTTGCTGTCTCGGGCATGCTGCAGGGTCCACTCTCAGCACCGGACCTGCAGTTGTCAGCTACTGGCAGCGATCTGGAATTCGGGAGCACTAGCCTGGCCGCGCTGGAGATTGAAGGCAGCGGCAATGCGGGAAACTATCTGGCAAACCTGACTGCCAGGGGATTGTTTATCGACAATGCGCAAATTTCCGAACCGCTTGAACTGGTTGAGGTTGCACTGAGCGGCAGCAAAATTCAGCATCAGCTGAATGTCGGGCTTTCCTCCAGTTTCGGCAGTCTCGATCTGGAATTGCAGGGAGGATTTCCGTCATCAGGTTGGCAGGACTGGAGTGGCACGTTTGCCAACACCAAAGTGACAAGCGGGTTTGGTGTGTGGGAACAGGATGGAACATCAAACATTGAGGTGGCCGGTGCGAACCTGGAACTTGCTAACAGTTGCTGGGCGCGAGAGCAGACCCGACTCTGTCTGGCTGCAAATGGAACTTTAGGTGGCCGACTGGACGCCAATGCCAGCCTGCAGGATTTGCCGCTTGATATTTTTAACGCCGCCGCGCCAGATCCTGAGTCGGGCTCCATGACAGCGCTGCCGAAATTACCGCAAACGGCAAAGCTGCAAGGCAGTCTGACCGCCGAGATATCGGTGACACTCGAGCAAGACAGCGCTTATCGTTTCGACTTTTCGTCCCGCATTGCGGACAGCGTTCTTACCCTGATACCTCCAGGGCTGGAATTAACAGCTGTCGATGATACGTTCAATCCTGAACCACAGGACTATGTAATCGAACGCATGGAAGCCCAGGGCTCCGGGCGCAATGGCGAGTGGGATCTGAGTGGCAGTTTGGACTTTTTCCGAAGTGACATTGACGCGACGGATTTGTCCATGCAAGGCGCTGCCGGATTTGAGCTGAAAGTTATCGAAGGTTTTATAGAACACGGCAACATCAGACTCGATATAGGAGATTTGGGCTGGCTGGAAGCTTTCATTCCGGATATTTCATCTGTGCGGGGTCAGCTGCACGGCACAGCCGGGCTCACCGGAGAGATTACCGCACCACAACTGGCGAATGTCGACTTTGCTATCGAAGAAGCCGAGGCGGTGATTCCGGCCATGGGTATAAACCTGGAGCAGTTGAATGCCCGGCTGACCGGGGTCGATGGCCGACAATTCGTCCTCAGCGGCAGTGTCAGATCCGACCAGGGTGAATTGAATTTCAGTGGGGATATTGTTGATCCCTATACCAGCCAGCGGGAACTCCAGCTTAGAGTGGTCGGGGAGAACTTTCTGTTTCTGCAACGCGACGACCTTAGCGTGCGGGCAACGCCGGATATTGTTGCAAGCGCGAGCGCGCGCGGGATAAACCTCAGTGGTCGATTGCACCTTCCATTTGTATATCTGCAGCTGGACGCGCTGCCGGATACTATCGTTGATGTGTCCAGGGATACCGTCATTGTCAGCTACCCGGAAGACCGACCAGATCTGGCACGATCAATTGCCGCTGCTGAAAGCACGTTTTATAACCTGCCGGTGTCGGTTGATCTGGCTATCACCCTGGGAGAACAGGTTAGTTTTTCCGGTTTCGGACTTGATGCGCGTCTGACCGGAGCGCTGAATATACGCCAGGGAAATAACGGTGCCAGCCTCACTTATGGAGAGCTCAGTGTCATCGAAGGGACTTATGGTGCTTACGGCACCGAGCTGACTCTGGAGCGGGGGAAATTGTTGTTCTTTGGTGCTTATGACAATCCGGCGCTGGATATCAGGGCTGTCCGCCAGGTTGAAGATCTTAGTGTCGGTTTGCAGATAAACGGTACGCTGAAAAATATCAGCAGCCAGTTGTTTTCATCACCGGCGTTGCCGGATAACGACATTATTGCGGTGTTGGTAACCGGCAAACCGTTTGCGGAGGTCGGGGAGCAGGAGAGTTTGGTACTGCTCAATGCAGTGGCCGGACTGGGTCTGCAACGCAGCGAAGGCCTGACCAACCAGATTCGCGACCAGCTGGGACTGGATGCGCTGTCAATTGCCAGTACCGGAGATATCAATAACAGCATGCTCACGCTTGGAAAGTATCTTTCCCCATCCTTGTTTATCCGCTACGGAGTGGGCTTGTTTGACAGTCAGTCCACTGTGGCCCTGGACTATAAAGTCTCCGATTCGATCACCTTGCAGGCGGAATCCGGGGAATATCAAAGCGTCGACCTGATCTATCGCATTGAACG
>JBBDXV010000197.1:0-5069 GCA_040902165.1 Pseudohongiellaceae bacterium | reverse complement strand
ACCGTCATACGACCTTCCACCGACAATGCGCGAATGGCATCACCACCAAATTCGATGCTATAGCCGGTACCGCCGGCAGTACCGATATGGCCAATTATTGCCAGCACGATATCCTTGGCAGTGACGCCGGCAGGCAGTTGGCCGTTGACCTTGACCAGCATATTTTTGGCTTTCTTTTGCAACAGGCACTGGGTTGCCAGCACATGCTCGACTTCCGAGGTCCCGATGCCATGGGCAAGCGCGCCCAGTGCACCATGCGTGGAAGTATGCGAATCACCACAGACGATGGTCATACCCGGCAAGGTCACACCCTGTTCGGGTCCGACCACATGTACAATTCCCTGGCGCTGGTCATTCATATCCAGTTCCAGAATGCCGAATTCCCGACAGTTCTCATCCAGAGTGCGTACCTGTATGCGCGAAACCGGATCCTTGATGCCTTCCAGTCCGCGACTGCGTTCTGCGCGGGTAGTGGGGATGTTGTGATCCGGTGTAGCCAGATTCGCATCGGGTCGCCAGGGCTTGCGGCCCGCCAGACGCAAACCCTCAAAGGCCTGCGGTGAAGTCACCTCATGAATCAACTGCCGATCGATATAAATCAGTGCCGTCCCGTCATCTCTTTGTTTGACAAGATGGGCGTCCCAGATTTTGTCGTATAAGGTTTTTCCTGCCATTTCTTTTGCATCCGAAAATATATTTGGTAGCGTAATCTAACGCGCTGTTGCGACGTAATAAAATGAAACCTGGTTATCGCTGCTATAGTTGCTGTTTATACGCGGGACAGAAGTTGCTCAGTATCAGCCCGCAATCTGCGGTCGTTTGCTGCTGCCATTCTGACCCCGGTCGCGCAGGAAGTGATCCATCAACACCAGCGCCATCATCGCTTCGGCAATCGGCGTAGCGCGAATCCCGACACAGGGATCGTGACGCCCGGTGGTGACGACTTCGATCGCTTTGCCGTGGATATCGATGGATTTTCCAGGAATTCGCAGACTGGAGGTGGGCTTCAGAGCCAGATGCGCAATGATATTCTGGCCGCTGGAAATACCACCGAGAATGCCGCCGGCATTATTGGACAGGAATCCCTGCGGCGTTATTTCATCGCGGTGTTCAGTGCCTTTCTGTTCCACCACTGAAAACCCGGCACCGATTTCAACGCCCTTGGCCGCATTGATACCCATCAGGGCGCCGGCCAGATCAGCATCCAGTTTGTCAAACACCGGTTCGCCGAGGCCTGCCGGTACACCGGTAGCGACCACGGTTATCTTGGCGCCAATGGAATTGCCTTCCTTGCTCAGTGCGCCCATGAATTCTTCCATGGCGGCGACCTTGTCTTTATCCGGACAGAAAAAAGGATTCTGATCTATTTCCTGTCGATCAACCTGATCAATCCTTATAGGGCCGAGCTGACAAAGATACGCATAGATTTCCACGCCGGTCGTTGCAGCAAGATATTTCCTGGCAATCGCACCGGCCGCTACACGCGCTGCAGTTTCGCGAGCTGACGAACGACCGCCACCGCGATAGTCCCGAAAGCCGTATTTTTTCCAGTAGGTAAAGTCAGCATGCGCGGGCCGGAACTGATCCTTGATCTTGTCATAGTCCTTTGATCGCTGATCAGTATTCTCAATGACCAGGGCGATCGGTGTACCGGTAGTTCTCCCTTCGAATACTCCGGACAAAATCTTTACCTTGTCTTCTTCATGCCGTTGGCTGGTAAAACGGGAGGTACCGGGACGGCGACGATCAAGATCCTTTTGAATGTCAGCTTCATTGAGCGCGAGTCCCGGGGGACAGCCGTCGACCACGCAGCCAATAGCCGGCCCATGGCTTTCGCCAAAGCTGGTGACGGTAAACATCCTGCCGAATGAGTTGCCTGCCATAATCATGCCGTCGGGCGTAAGTGTCTGAATTCAGGCTGTAAAAAGCAGGGCATTGTACACTAATTAAAGCTGGCCCTGTACTTCGCCAATTGTTTTGCGGTCAGCAGCAGAACGCCATCTCCGCCATGTTCAAACTCCAGCCAGAGAAATGGAACCGCCGGAAGCCGTTCCTGCAATGCCTCGGCGGAGCATCCAACTTCCATGATCAAGACGCCCTCCTCGTCAAGATGATCGGCAGCTTCTGCCAGAATCTGCAGCGGTATCGCCAGGCCCTGCCCCGGTGACTGCAAGCCCAGCAATGGTTCATGGTTGAATTCCGCAGGCAGGCCGGCGACAACGAAATCCGGCACATAGGGCGGATTGCTGACAATCAGATCGTAACGAAATGGCAGACTGGCAAAAAGATCAGAGTGAATGAGTCGCACCCTTGATTCCAGACCATAACGTTGCACATTGGTTAGGGCAAGGTCCAGGGCAGCTGTTGAGATATCCGACAGGTCTACCTCTGCCGCAGGAAATTCCAGTGCACAGGCTATACCAATGCAGCCGCTGCCGGCACCCAGATCAAGAATTTTTGCCGGCGTCCGGTCAAGCAACGGTTCGAATCGTCGTTGAATCAGCTCGCCGATCGGTGAGCGGGGAATCAGCGCACGCCGGTCGATGAAAAAGCGGTGACCCGCAAACCATGCCTCCCCGATCAGGTAGGCGACCGGTATGCGTTGTTCGATTCGCTGTCGTGCACGGGATTCCAGCAACTGCAGTTCAGTGCCGGTCAGGTCCCGGTCGAGCTGGGTCTCGTCGCCTTCGTAGTCCAGCCCCAAAGTTGAAAAAACCAGAAAACAGGCTTCATCCAGGGGATTGTCGGTACCATGAGCGAACTCCAGGCCGGCCGATTCAAACCCGGCTGCCAGCTGATTGAGATAGTCACGAATCTGCATAATTGACTTTACCAATCGCTGTCCTTGACTTAAGGTAGCCGGCAATTCAACTCCTCATTTTATGATTATGGAAGATGCTTACCGGAAAATAATTCAGGCCATCGGCGAAAACCCTGACCGGCCCGGCCTTGCTGAAACACCCAGACGCGCCGCCAATGCCATGGAATTCCTTACCCAGGGATACAAAACCAGTATTGACGAAGTTGTCAACGGCGCTCTGTTTCCGTCCGATTCCGATGAGATGGTCATCGTAAAAAACATTGAGCTCTACTCGATGTGCGAACATCATCTGCTCCCCTTTATCGGCAAGTGCCACGTTGCCTACATTCCCAGAGGCCAGGTAATAGGTCTTTCCAAGATTGCCCGCATTGTCGATATGTATGCCAGAAGGTTGCAGATTCAGGAAAATCTGACCAATGAAATAGCCAATGCCATTGTTGACACTACGCGGAGTGCTGGTGCCGCCGTAATTATAGAAGCACAGCATATGTGCATGATGATGCGTGGAGTGGAAAAACAAAATTCAGTCATGACCACTTCCTGCATGCTGGGCGCGTTTCGCAATAATCAATCAACCCGCAATGAATTCCTGTCGCTGATTCGCGCCTGAAGAATGCCGTTATTGCTGCGTTACTGTTGCAGTACCAGCTCAACTCTTTCGTCACAATCCCCTTCCGCGCATCGTGGCGCCAATGGACCGACGCCCTGGGCAACGATTCTGTCTTCATCTATCCCTAATCCGGAAAGCGCCTCACGCACAGCTTCAGCACGGTCCAGGGATCGCTGCATCAGTGAGCGATATGCACCAGGCACGCGTAAATAAGCCACTATATAGACATTCAGGTCCG
Organism: Pseudohongiellaceae bacterium; assembly: GCA_040902165.1. Classification (GTDB taxonomy): domain Bacteria; phylum Pseudomonadota; class Gammaproteobacteria; order Pseudomonadales; family Pseudohongiellaceae; genus NORP240. The sequence continues at coordinate 1,400 of JBBDXV010000197.1, read as the reverse complement.
GGTTTTCTTCCAGCAGTTCAACCACGGTCTGCAGGCCGTCACTAAGCAGTAAATTGTCTTCCTCATCAAAGGTGACCGGCGTCAAACGCAGGCTGCCCTGTTGCAAAAGCATTTGCAGACTGCGCGCCGCACCTGAAATGCCGGTGCCATCTCCTGCAGAATCCACCTCGATTACTTCGAGATAGGCACTGATTCTCCGGTTCGCACGGGTAATGATGTAAAGCGACAGGTAACGTTCATTCTCAGGTGTACCGAGCTCCGCCGCAAGATAGAACTGGTTTCGCTCCGGACCATAGAGTGTCCGGATATTAAAAACATCATTCGCCCAATAATCGCTGTTTCCGCAATCCCGACCACTGCAGACAAACAATTGCCGGTAACCCCGCGCTTCTATCTGATCAAGAAAAAACTGATAGGCATCTGCACCGGTAAAAGCCTGGGGGATTTCATAGGTAATCCGGGTGACGTTGCCGTGTAGACGCACGGCATTCTCCGGCACAACCCGGCCACCGGCTCGTCGCATGGTTCCAAGTACCAACAGATGATTGACGCGCTCATCGCGGCGATAATCAATAATCCACGATTCATTGAAACGCTGCAACGCAGGATGATCAACCGAACCACTGACGTCTGTCTGCGCGAACAGCAATCCCGGCATTGCCACCAATGGCGCCAGCCATAGGAGTGTTGCGATAACTCCACCGGTCAGGGCTTTCATTCGTCACCCGGTCGAATGTTGTATAACAAACTTCCAAAACCCGGCTCGGCGTCGTCCATTGCGATAGCAACCAGCTCGCCGGCACCCAGCTCACGACCGGTATCTGTGATTCCATCCAGCATCAATGCCATCAGCCTGGAAAGATTTGGATTGTGTCCGACCAGCATGATCTGATGCGCACCCATATTCCCAAGCGCCTCCAGCATCTCGTAAATATCTGCTTCCGGCAGCAACAATTGATTGATTTCAAAACGCAGACTGGGGAATCCCTGACGCAGGGACACGGCGGTTTGTTTGGCTCGTTCATAGGGACTCATCAAGGCCTTGTCTATCATCGGTGCCCGGGCCAGAAATTTTTTCGCTACTTCCCTGGTATCCATAACACCCTTGCGGGTCAAGGGACGTTCCGCGTCCTTCGCTGCTTTGGCCTCAGCTTCGCCGTGTCGGAACAAATATACAATCATCGATCACTCACCTCCCGTGCCGGGTTCCGTCTTGTCAGTTGAACCTGAAGTTTTCTTCCTGGTTCTGGGTCGGCGTTGACTGCCGGCAAATCTCCCGTCTGCAGATTCTGCTTCGCTGTTCATTGTACTTTTTGTCACGCTGTCTTCAAGTTCATGTTCAGTTGATTCAACTTCCGGAAATGGCGCGAAAGGAAACGGCCGCACTTCGGAGTTATAGG
>JBBDXV010000196.1:23733-33126 GCA_040902165.1 Pseudohongiellaceae bacterium | reverse complement strand
GTAACTCCAGGATGATCGAAGCGCAGCAGAACGACACAGGCGGGGAATTCTGGCAGTTCTATGCACAAGAGCTCACACCGTCGACGACCTATGAACTGAGTCTGCAGGACAGCAGCGGTGACGCATTGTGTGACGCCTGGCCCCTGGCGACGTTCCCGGCGCCGGATCAGGTCGTGGAGCGGACACGTCTGTTGTTCTATACCTGTGCCGGCGGTCCCGAAGGCAGCTATCGCGGCATCGGGGATCGCACCGGCAATCTGCCGACCGCGATTCGCAACCGTCTGCTGCGGCGCGGACTCTCCTTCGCACCCGATGCGGTGATCGCCAATGGGGATCATATCTACTGGGATCTACATACCTGGCAGGGCGAGGGAACCGGACAGCTCAGCAATGCCGGGCGTCAATCCAGTTTTGAATTCGCCGCACAGGTGTTCGGTGGCCACAATGAAGCGGCGCTGAAACTGGCAGCCGGCCCGCAGATCGTCCCGGTTTATGGCACGGACTTTCGTTCGACTCCGGTGTTTTTCCTGCAGGATGACCACGACCACTGGGAAAATGATTCGCCATTGAGTTATCCGGTACCCTGGTTTCAATTGCAACTGGCACGCGCGACCCAGCAGCTGTATTACCCGGAGTTTCTCGCCGATGCGAAGCGGCCGGCGGGTCTGCCGTGGTCAAGCTTGACTGAGCGCGGTGAGCTGTCGGAAAGTTTTGGCACCCTGCGTTACGGCAAGCTGGTCGAAGTATTGCTCTATGATGTGCGCCGTACTTTGCAAGTAGGAGAACTGAATGCGCTGTTTCTGGATCGGGTCGTCGAAGACTGGCTGCATGCACGTACTGCTGCAGACGACACACGTCATCTGGTCCATGCGCCCTCCAATCCGCCAGGCTGGTCGGCCGGCAAATGGGGAGAGTGGTATCCGGATATGCTCGACCCGGTCAGCGGCCGGCTCACACTCGACATTCCCAAACCGCAGTGGCAACGCGGCTGGCTTGAGCAGCATGACCGCATCATGCGGTCGCTGTCGGCGATGCGTGATCGTTCGCCGCTGGTGATCAGCGGTGATTTGCATGCGACCGGCTTTGGTTATATCCGCGGCGCCGGCAATCTCGATTTCAGCGCCAATCCGATCGCGACCCTGTTGAGCGGTACAGTGGGTACGTCGGCCGCAGGTTTTCCCTCGGTGGTGCGCAATGCGCGTCCGGAACCGTCTAAGTATCTGGATTTCGATGAACAGGTGATTCCGTTTGAACAGCACGGATTTACCCTGGTCGACTTTCTGCCGGATCGCATCGAGGCCCGGCTATTCAAGTGGGACGTCAACAGTCAGCCGCTGGAGGCCATCGACACGCTTGAGCCCTTCCACACGGTGAGCCTGCTGTCCTGAACTTGCTTAATTTCGTTCCAGCAATCTGCCGATCAGCAAAACATAACCACAATGATCACAAACACACTTCCCTGGCCGCGCCTGCTGCTCGCCATCGCCGTCATGGCGGTCTGGGGAACGAACTTCGTCATCATTGAAATTGCCCTCGAACAATTACCCCCGCTTTTGCTGGCGAGTTTGCGCTTCAGCTTCGCGTTCCTGCCACTGGCGATTTTTCTGCCGCGCCCCAAAGTGCGCTGGCGCATTCTTGCACTGTACGGAGTGCTCATCGGTGTCGGTCAGTTTGGCGTGCTATTCATCGCGATGGGTGATGACATCACACCGGGCCTTGCCTCGCTGGTGGTGCAGACACAAATTTTCTTTACCATTGCACTCTCCATGCGGCTGACTGGTGAACGCGTACGCCGGTATCAGCTGATTGCCTTGCTCATCGCCAGCGCCGGCCTCGTTGTGATTCTCGTCAATGCGAATGGTTCTGCCACACCACTTGGTGTCGCGCTGGTGCTTTTTGCGGCCGCAAGCTGGGCTGGCGGCAACATCGTGGCGCGTCAGGCCGGGCCTGTGAACATGCTGGGTTTTGTCGTCTGGGCTTCCGTCTTTGCGGTGCCGCCACTGATTACGCTGTCGCTGATCTTTGAAGGCTGGGAAGCAATCTATCAGGGCGTGACCGGGGCGAATGCCGTGACCTGGGCCGCGGTGCTCTGGCAGACCGTGGGCAATACCATGTTTGGTTATGCCGCCTGGGGTTTCCTGCTGGCGCGCTATCCCGCCGCGCTGGTAACTCCACTCGCATTGCTGGTCCCTGTTTTCGGCATGGGTGCTTCGGCGCTGTTTCTCGGCGAGCCAATGCAAGTCTGGAAACTCACCGCCGCTGCCCTCGTGCTGGCAGGCCTTGCGCTCAATCTCACCTGGCCTTTGCTTGCCCTGCGCCGTACCACGCCCACATTATGAAGTTTGAATTTGCGAATTAAAAAGCAGGCCGCAATGCATTTTGACAATCACTGCTCCAACAACAACGCCCTGCGCGAATTGGTTACAGCACTTGTGAATGAAAGCAGACCCGCTACTTTATATTGATGTTCATAAAAATTCCGTATTGGAAAACCGGGACAGATTTATTCTTGATCCCCGGAAGTCTCCGGCCAGTAAGGTTTTCGATCCTTGTCAGATCGCGTCATTCCCACCAGCCGGTTCAGCAGAACCTGGAGTTCCTCCTGGCTGATATCCACATGTTCCAGCACGCGACCATAGAGCATGATGGTGGAGACATTGCGACCCTGCATTTCCTCCTGCGCCTGCTTCAGACAATAAAGAATGACACGCTCCTTGCGTGTGAGGCCGTCACGGGCATCGGGGATGAGGTCATGCGGGTCGATTGAGCTCATGCTATTTATTTTACGCTCATGGCTGTTTGTTCTACGCTCATGGCTGTTTATTCAACGCTCAAGGCTGTTTATTCTCCGCTCATGGCTGTTTATTCAACGCTCATGGCTGTCTATTCTACGCTCATGGCTGTTTATTCATTCCGAATTCGCGCCAGCATAAATTTATTCATTCTGGTCTGCCAGCCCTTTCTCCTTGATCTCGTATTATTGTTCTTCAGGCGGCTTGAATTGCCTGAAGGTGATCAATAACACGATGTCATAAATAATTTTCAGGATGCCGCAGATTATCAATGGCCAGGCTTCAAAACCGGCGGCGAACAGTGCGCCTGCCAGTGCCGGGCTCAGTGCCGCTGCCAGACTGCGAGGCACCGAAGTGATACTGGCAGCCGCCGAGCGTTCCGCCGGAGTCACCATCGCCATCACATAAGAGGATCGGGTTGGCACATCCATCTGCGACAGCGCCGCACGCGCCAGCAGGCATAACAGTGCAAGCGTCAAACCGGGTGCCAGCGCCGCACCGATCAGAAACAGGCTGGAAGGGATGTGGGTAAAAACCATGGTATTGATCAGGCCGATTTTCCGTGACAACCATGCCGCCACTGGGAAAGAGAACGCGGCTAACACTCCGCTGCAGAAAAAAAACACTCCTGCTATGGTGAGTGACAACCCGAATTTGTTGAACAGCCACAGAGCGATCAGTGCCTGCACCGCAAAGCCGCCTGCAAACGCATCGATGCTGAACAATGCCGCCAGTTTGTAAACAATTTTGCGGGACGGACCGAGAGCAGTGGCAGGTCGCTGCTGTGCAGGCGTGTCATCCGCAGGAATGCGCATATAAAACCAGCCACCCGCGAGCCCAAGCAGTGAATAAAAAACAAACATTGCCTTGATTGCCGACAATCTCTCGATGCCGAGATTCGCGGCGAGATCCGGACTGCCCAACATCAACGCACCCGCTGCAGCAGCCAATGCTCCGGTCAGGCTGTATTGCGCGAACATGTGTGTGCGCCCTGAATCAGCCACCGCCGACGAGAGTACGGCATGTTCCAGGGGCACAAAAATACTGACACTGCCGGAGGAGGGATTGATGGTGCCGACAAAAGCCACGAGCAGAATGAACGCAACGGCATCGCTCAGCAGATAAGCGACACCGGTTGCAATCATCAGGCCGGAAGCTGCCAGCAGCAGCCTGCGCTTGTCGATTCTTGCTCCCAGTAGGCCTGTAACCAGAGTCAATGTCGCAGACCCCAGAAGTGCAAGCGTCGCCACCACCCCGATCTGCAAAAGATCAAAACCAATGGCAGTGAGATAGACGGGCAGCAATACCACGATGAAACCGTCGCCAAAATCACGCAGTGCCCGGGCGCAGAAAATTGCAGTTGTTGGGGAAATCTGCATTTTGTCTTTATTCAAAATAATTCAGATTTGAAAACCTTGTGGTAGCGGAATGCCTGAATTTTCAATACAACCGGGGTGAGATGTCAAACCTGTATTTTTTCCGCGACAGCAACGGCAATGAAATCGATATTCTGACAAAGAAAGGCGCAGGACTTGTGGCAGTGGAAATCAAGTCCAGGGCCACTTTCAAGGATTCCCACTTCGACCCTGTCAAAAATCTCTTCCTAATTTCTGCCGGCCATAACACCACCGTCGACATCCCAGACAGCACCGGTTACCCAACCAGCTGTGTCCTGAAGCAGGAAGTTAACACTGGCGGCCACATCTTCTGGAGTGCCGATACGCCCAATTGGATGAAATTTATTGAAACCTGCCAGCACTTCATCTACTTCAGACGGGTTAATAAATGCTTCGTATATGGGTGTTTTCACAACAGCGGGGGAAACTGCATTGACACGGATATTGTAATCTGCCAACTCCATTGCCATGTGTTGTGTTAAGGCATGGAGACCAGCCTTGCCCATAGAATAGGCCGATGACGGTGTGGCTTTAATGGCCTGTTTTGCCCACATCGATCCGATATGGACAATCGATCCGCCTCTGTTTCGAGCCATATTTTTAGCGACAATTTGAGAAATAAAGAACGTGGCTTTATTAAGATCAAGATAAATGTCATAGTCTTCTGGCTGATGTTCGAGAAATGGTTTTGGATTGAAATAGCCCGCAGCGTTCACCAGGTATTTAATATGTCGCTGTTCCATTGCAATTGAATCTATCACTCGCGAGACATCGCTTGCATCGTATAGATTTGCCTGCATGGTTTCAACCAAAGCGTTTTTTCCCAGCTCTATTTTCGCTTTTTTTAGTTTGTCAGTGTTGTTGCCGAGGATGATGGTATCGATGCCTTGGGCAATGAGCCTTTTGGCACTGGCGAAACCGATGCCGCTGGACCCGCCGATGATGAGTGCTACTGTTGAATCTTTCATGATTTGTTTCCCGATTACGTTGAGGTAGGGAAGCAATTTAGCGGAGAATGGGTTCGCTTAAAAGCAGGCACAATTTGGTGAGGTAGGCACTTCCTGGTACATATTGATGAAAACCAAAGGAAAAACATTTTCAAGAAAAGTTGCGCCAGATGAAAGTGCTCGTATGCTGGAAACAATATACGGTTGCAAATGGTCACTCACCGTCTATCAACTCCTGGATAGCGGTATCAATAGACCTGGTGAAATGGTGCGCAATGTGGACGGATTGACAACGAAGGTGCTCAATGAATGCTTGCGCAAAAATACCCAATTCGGAATTTTGCAACGCATTTCATATAACGAGGTGCCACCAAGAGTTGAATATAAAGTTACTGATTTCGGCACCAAATTCATGCGTGTACTGAATGAACTTGAGAAACTTCAAACTGAAATCGAGAATGAAATATAACAATTCTTTGCATCGGATAAACCGGTGAAAGCAGCGTTATATGCCTGTGGAGGTGCCGCGTGCCAACCAAAGTCGAGTTTATGATTTCACTATCACTCTTCTTAACACCAATCCCGCGATTTGGCGACGAATCCATATACCCGAGAACTATACGTTCCGGGACCTCCACGTTGCAATCCAGGACTCGATGGGTTGGCTTGATTGCCACCTGCTGGAAGTTCTTTCTGATCCGGAGGACGAGGGATACGAAGATTTCATGTCGTGGTTGGGTGGTTCATTCGATAGCTGGCTCCCAAAGCCCAAGGAAATACGATAGGTGCAAAAAACAGGAGATTACGCTGACTTCCGATATCGCAACCCTGCATCCGACAAATGCAAGAGAAGAGAGTGCCGGAGAGGAAATCTGTCCGGCATTTCATCTTTAAAGTCAAACTAGAAGATACGTCTATTTCAATTCGGTCAATGCTTTGACTACAGTCCCTGTATCCCACACCGCATTCGCCATGAAGCGGAAGTTTGTCATCGCCGCCTCATAACCATCACCCTCCGGAATCAGTGCGGCCGCTGTGGCATCGGACACCACTACTACTTCGAAACCCTGTTCCAGAAGTTCTCGCATATGTGATTCGGTGCACAGGTTTGCCGACATTCCAGCAAGAATAACTTTGTCTATTCCGCGCTTGCGAAGTTGCAGGACCAGATCATTGGTGTCAGGGCCATACACCTTGTGGGGAGAGGTCACTACGGTATCGCCGTCGTTTATATAAGGTTTGTACTGTGCCAACCAATCCGCTCCAGAGCCTTCGAAGCTATCTGTTACCAAGGGATGGGCGCGATCAAACATCCCGATGTTATGCATCAGCTTTTCCAATGCTCCCTCAAACTTCCAGCCATGGTCATGCGGATAATAGTAATGCGGAGAAACAAATACCGGTATATCAGCAGACTTGGCCTGTTTGAACAGGGCGTCAATATTTTCCACCGTGTGATTTGCTTCCACACTCTTGCCCACGACTCCCCATGCGACACCATCGGGGCTCAGAAAATCATTTTGCGGGTCGGTCACCACCAGCGCGGTATGTAGCTGATCTATTGTGAAGTCCGATGCAGGAAGCTGCGCGGAGCTTGCAGCTGATATGGAAAGCAAAGCACAAAAACCCAAAGTTACATTCAGCGTTTTCAACATAAAGATTACTCCTGATTTAAAAGTTAATAAGTTATATTTCCGTTCTTGAGGGCTTGTATAAGATCGGTGAAGCCGCCCACATGAACGTCATCAATGAAAATCTGTGGCACTGAGGTGCGACCTGTTTTCTGTCGCATCTCGGCGAAGGCTTCAGCGTTGGAAGCAATATCAATTTCCTGATAGTCAATGTTGAGTGCGGCCAATTTTCTTTTGGCTGCGACGCAGTACCCGCAGCGGGCAGTGCTGTAAATAATTGCGTTCATTTTTCCAAATCTCCTTTACTGTGAAACACAATTAATAATAGGCAACTACATCTATACCTTATATGGTCAACAGTATTGGATTAATGTCTTGGCGTATTAAGTGTCTGTAATTGCCAACAGGTGATGCAAACAAGCGATGCGTTCAGGTGACATCCTGGAAATACCGAATGCTGCAATGCATTTGCTATCCTGTGCAGAATTACAAACCCAGCTCACTCAACTCAGGATGATCTGCAGGCCGCACACCGAAGGGCCAAAGAAATTTTCGATCGCTTTCTGTTATGGGCACATCGTTGATGCTTGCATGGCGCTCAGTCATCAAGCCGTTTTCGTTAAATGCCCAGTTTTCATTGCCATGGCTTCGATACCAATGGCCTTCCGTATCATGCCATTCATAGACAAAGCGCACGGCAATACGATGACTGTCAAAAGCCCAAAGTTCCTTGATCAAGCGATATTCCAACTCCTTGTTCCATTTTCCGGTCAGGAAATCGACTATCTGCTGCCGACCCTGAATAAACAGATTGCGGTTGCGCCACCGGCTGTTCAGGCTGTAAGCGGTGGCAATCCTGCGCGGATCTCTGCCGTTCCAGGCGTCTTCTGCAAGGCGTATTTTCCTGATGGCACTCGCCTTCGAGAATGGCGGCAAGGGTTGACGGATGTCCTCTAGTGTCTGGTCAAAATTCATGTTGGGTTTCCTCTGGTGATAGTCATAACAGTCGCTTCTGGAAGAACTCACATATCCAGGACCAGGTTTCCTGACTCACCGCGCGACACACAGGGGCACATCAGCTGCTGCTCGTTGCGTTCGCGGCTATCCAGACACTGGTCATGATGTTTAGCCTTTCCTTCAAGTACTTTTACTGCACAGGTTTTGCACTGACCTGCCCTGCAGCTATAGTTTGCGGTAATGCCTGCCTCCAACGCCGCATTCAGAATGGATTGATTGGTAGGCACGGCGAGTGAAATATTTGATTTGGCGAGAAAGACAGTCATGGGTTCTGCTGCACCATGAACTTCAGAAATAAAGCGTTCATGGGCAATGCGTGAACTATCCAGCCCCAGCTTCCTGGCAATTGTTATGACCTCTTCAATCAGCCTGTTGGGCCCGCACACATAGAATTGTGCATCGATCGGCGCGTTTCCCAGTATCTCTTCGATATCCAGGCGTTCAGGGCCGTCTTTGTGATAGAGAGAAACCTGCTTCGGGAAGTGTTCAAGCAATGAATCCCTGAATGCCATTTCGTTCAGGCTTCTACCCGCATAATGCAGATGCCAGTTTGCACGGCGACTTGCCAGTGTGTGAGCCATGGACTTGAGCGGCGTGATGCCAATGCCCGCAGCGATCAGGACAGCCGGTCGTCCGTCTTCGTGCAATTGAAAATGATTGGCGGGCATTTTACAAAACAGCGTTTGCCCCAGATTGAACGATTGATGGATGGCATGGGAGCCTCCCTTTCCGGTATCGAGAACTGCAATTTCATACAAGTCACGACGTTGAGGGTCTGAACAAATAGAGTAACTTCTCCATGCGTGCTCGTCACCGGCCAGGGGAAGAGGAATTTGCAAATGCGACCCGGCAGGTATCACTGGTAGATCCTCACCATTCAAACTGCGCAATTCGTAGCTCCGCACTCTGGGCGTCAATTGCCGAATACTTGAGATCACCAGAGCCAGCGGGCCTTCCCCGAGTGGCTCTGCTGCTAACGTCGTCTGGCGAGACTTCAGCAATTCATTTTCCCGCAGAATGGAGGTGATGGAGTTGTTAAGTTCTTCTTGCGTGAAACGTGGAGTAATGTGTTGCGGACAATTCCAGTCAAAGGCTTCGACATGTATCAGGAATCCACGCTCTGCTGCAGCGGGATAATCCTCTGCTTCGAGCTTGGCGAGTAGCTCCCAGTCCTGATCGGACACTTGTGTCACGCGTCCCATGATTTTTAACCTGCGACGATTCGCGTAATCCATGAAGATCAGAGCAACCCGGTCATTGGATCTGAAGTTTCCGGTGCTCACATATTGGCGATTGCCCCTGAAATCGGAGAAGCCAATGGTTGATTCATCGATGACCTTTACGAATCCTTTGGGCCCGCCACGATGTTGCACATAGGGCCAGTTGGTTTCGCTTACGCTGGCCATGTAGAAGCTGTCCCGCTGCTCCAGGAAATCTTTTTCGCGATCAGACAGCATGAAATTGCAATCTTCGCCTGCGTCCATTGAGGCGTAACCCGTACGACTGTTTTGTTGTTCCTGAACACCTCTTACTGTTGGCGTAAACACGATTTGCGCATATTTGTGAGCCATGGTTCTGCTACCTGAGTAGAAGTCGGGGGGGGGGGGTT
>JBBDXV010000196.1:22453-23723 GCA_040902165.1 Pseudohongiellaceae bacterium | reverse complement strand
CCCGCGACCTTTTACAAGAATGATCTAGCTTGCTTGCAGCAAACTGACCTTGGGGAAATCTATTTCAACCTGACTCGCTTTTCCCAGAATGTTGGTCAACACATTCATTCCGACGTGGGTGATGATCTCGACAATCTCACTTTCACCATACCCGGCATTGCGAACTTCCAGTAATTCAGCAGTAGTCACGCCGCCCTTGTTGGCAGCCAATGAACGGGCAAACTTCACCGCCACCGCTGCCTTGGCATCCTGACTGGAACCCGCCCGGTTGGCGTCGATTTCAGCACTGCTCAGTCCGGCCTTACGCCCGATCGCACTGTGTGCCGAAACACAATATTGACACGCGTTCTGCTCAGCCAGGCCCAGCGCTATGCGCTCTCGGGTTTGTGGATCAAGGCTGCCCTCGTTGGCTATACCGTGCAGGCCGAGAAAAGCTCTCAGTGCTGCTGGCGAATGGGCAAAAACTTTTAAAAAGTTCGGCACCATCCCCAGCTGGGATTGGATTGCGTCATATAACGCACGTTGTTCTTCATTTGCCTGCTCTTTTGCAACTGGATTAATACGGCTCATCTTCTTTCCTTTGATTGGTAACTAACTAATTGATAGGTGACTGAGTAATCTGGTTTGGAAGGCGTCACATTTGCCTCGCCACGGAAAGCAGTTTGCCTATTGACACTTGATTAAAGAATATCCACAAGACACAATACTTTATTGCATCAAGTGGAATAATCATGGATCAGTTGCAGTTAATGGCGGTGTTTGTAGCGGTAGCAGAACTGCGAGGTTTCGCGCCGGCAGCGCGTCAACTGCACATGTCCCCACCTGCTGTGACTCGGTCAGTCGCCGCATTGGAAAAGCAAGTGGGAGTGAAATTGTTGGCCCGTACCACCCGGCATGTGAAAACGACTGAGGCCGGGCAACGCTACCTGCAGGATGTCAAACGCATACTGTCTGAGGTTGAGCAGGCCAGCGAGGCTGTTCGCGGCATTCACGGCGAACCCAAAGGTGTGCTGAGGGTTACGGCACCGGTCTTGTTCGGGCAGCAGCACATTTTGCCTATAGTGGTGGATTACCTGAATCAATTTCCACAGACTCAGGTGGAATGCGTATTCATAGACAGAGTAGTCAATCTATTGGAAGAGGGTTTTGATGTCGGCCTGCGAATCGGCCATCTTCCCGATTCCAGCCTGCATTCCCGCCGCGTTGGGCATGTCTCACTGCAGCTGGTAGCCACTCCGGAATACATTGAACGCCATGGTTTGCCGCAAAC